>CAZECE010000116.1:0-35949 GCA_964510525.1 uncultured Pseudomonadales bacterium
GACGCCATTGATAAAGCCTGGGCATCGAGTGTGTTGTGGGGGGTATTCTTGTGGTTTGAATTATTGATTGTTGCCAGCTGTTGCCTATTTATGGTGTTTTCGTTTAAACACCTGCTGCCCGCAATTTGCGGAACGCTGCTGATTTACATGACAGCGCGATTAACCACCACGCTGCAAGCGTTACTCGAATCCCCGTTAACCGCCAGCGACTCTCTCCTGCAATCGTTTACTCAATACGTCATCCAATTCCTCACCTGGGTACTGCCCAGCTTAGATCGGTTCAGCCAAACGCTCTGGTTATTAGCAACGCCGACCTTTTCAGTACAGTGGGTGTCCAGTATTGCAGAAGGGGTGATTTTTATTTTATTGATTTCCAGTTGTGCGCTTTGGGATCTGAACAGAAAAGCCATATGACCCCTCATGAATTCAATATGACCATTTATGACCATTAACTCACAACACACACTCTTACATGGCTTTCTGATACTGATCTTGCTGGCATCGCAAATCACGCTTAAAAACACCGTGCCTCTTCAAGCCAACCCAATCCAAGCACTGCCCAAGCCCAATACGCCTGTGTTAGAACTGTTAACTTTAGGGGATAAAACCGCGCTCAGTTACGGTTTATTATTGTGGTTACAGCAAGCCGACTATCGATCGGGAACCAGCTTAACGTACCAAGAATTGGATTACCCTCGATTGATTGAATGGCTTCATGCCATCCAGGCCATCAATACGCACACCCAATACCCTCAATTGCTGGCAACACGTCTTTGGTCTTACGTGCCCGATGATGCAAAATCAAAACAGATGCTGGATTACGTGGAGCGGGCGTTTGTTGAAAATCCGGTTCGTTGGCGGTGGTTAGCCGAAGCCACTACCATAGCCAAACACCGACTGGAAGATCTCAATTTAGCCCTAGAATACGCCCAAACCCTGGCCGCCCATGCGCATCCCAATACCCCATATTGGGCCAAAGATCTCCGCATTATCCTGTTAGAAGATTTAAATGAATTTGAGAGCGCAGAACTACTGATAGGCGCATTACTCAGCAGTGGTGAGATCAAAGACCCTTATGAAATTAACTATTTAGAACACAAACTCGAGGCATTGAAAAAGAAGAGTAAAAATTAGCCTATCGTGATATCGATGCTAAACTTTTAGCAAGAATCATTTTTTTAAAGAACTCTATTTAAGAATACGGGCTTTAAGAATATTGGCTAATAAGCGCCATGAGGGCAATCAACATGACATCAAGACCAAACATTAAAGAGCTGTCGAAATCCCAACGCGGTTTGACCTTATCCCAAAGCGGATTCACTTTAGTAGAAATTGCGATTGTCCTGGTGATCATTGGATTGCTGTTAGGTGGCGTCCTCAAAGGCCAAGAACTGATTACCTCCGCCAAAGTCCGCGCCTTAAACGACAAAGTCTCCGGCACCACCGCTGCGTGGTTCGCCTTTCAAGACCGATTCCGAGCCAAACCCGGCGATTATGGCAATGCAACCTCAACCATTGCAGCGGCAGGATTAGAAAACGGTGACAATGATGGCACTATTGATACCGATGCTGAACGCGGTGATGTATGGACTCATCTTGCATTAGCAGGAATGATCAGTGGCAACTTTGATTCGGGCACAGTCGGAAATGACGCTTATAATTGCGCAACCACCAGCTGTCTTGACAATGGCTTTGGCGCCGGAATGAATATCAGCTTCAATGCATTAGGGGGAACTGGCAATAGCAATGAGCTGCTGACAGGATACCTGATATCGTCCACTATTCTTGCCGAATTAGACCGTAAAATCGATGACGGTTTACCCACAACAGGAGACATGCGCTTAGGATTAGTCGGAACAGGATGGCTTACCGCCGATAGAGATGCATGCTTAAATGCTACCCCAACCCCCTCTGAATACCAAACACTGACGCCTTCAGAAAACTGCGCAGCCGTCGTAAGAAATTTCTAAACCCAACCAACACACAACCCAAGCATACGCATGGATGCCTTGTTACCCCTGGCCATTGAAGGCCTTAGCCTGTCATACGGCAAACAAACAGCACTGCAACAGGTTCAATTACAACTCAACCTTGGAGAGTGCTGCTGTTTAATCGGCCATAATGGCGCTGGCAAATCCAGCTTGATCAAAGGCCTGCTCGATTTCCACAACATAGACCAAGGACAGATCACCCTCTTCGGCAAAAACCACAAAGCCCCATCCAGCCGAGCCAACCTGGCCTACCTGCCGGAACGCTTTGTACCGCCCTACTTTTTAAGCGGCCTCGAGTTTCTCAAACTGTCTTTAGAAAGCCGACAACGAAAGCTCGATGAGACCGCCTTAAAAGCGCTGTGTGAACGCCTTAAGTTTCCTTTTGAAGCCCTTAAAAAGCCCATCAGAGCCTTATCTAAAGGCATGTCTCAAAAGCTCGGCTTGATGTCGGTCTTTTTAACCCAGCAACCCCTGTTCGTACTCGACGAACCCATGACAGGCCTCGACCCGGAAGCACGCCATTTAGTTCGCAATGAGTTGATACAACTCAAACAACAGGGCTGCGCGTTTTTAATCAGCACCCATATGCTCATCGACATCCAAGAGTTTGCCGACTCAGTTGCGCTATTACATCATGGACAATTACGGTATTTTGGCACCTTGGATAACTGTTTACAGCAATTCCAGGCCAATAACCTCGAAGCGGCGTATTTAACCTGCATTCAGTCATCCCAAGATTCACATCAAGCGCCAACAGACTCAATTAGCGTTTAAGACACCTTTACCCCAACACCGCCCTCGATGCCGGAAAACGCCGACTGGTGTTTTTCGCATCGATCACTGCTGCCAGGCTTAAAGGTTTTTGGAATATCCACTTTACCGATTTTACACCCACAGAGCTCATCTTTGGTCAATGGAAATCGGCAAATGGGATTCTCATAATGAGACAACCAATGACGATACTGTATTTCATCGACAGAGCACCGCTCGGCCGCATAGGCCGTGGGGTTTTCAATGTAACGGCTCATGTCCGACAAAGGAATCGACACATGGCCTGCACCGGCATGAAAGGCAATGAAGTTAACCCCCAAACCCTCAATTTTTTCAAAAAACTTATCAGCCCCCGAATTTAAGAGCCGAATCCGATCCCGGCGCAACTCGGTGACATCTTGTCGTAGCTGCTTGACTTGATCCTGGCGAACCAACAACTCTTTTTCTTTTTCTGTTAAGCTGGCTTGCCATTTTTCTTGCTTCTCAGCTAAGCGCTTGGAATACAAGGCTTCATATTTTTCAGTCACCGCTTTTATGTCATTTTTCTCACGCATTGCAGACTGGTTTTTTTCAACTTCCGCTTTTTCCTGCAAGGTTTTAAGCTGACCTTTTTGAGCACTGACGATTTCTTCTAACGATTTTTTTTGGCTGATCAACAGCTGAATATTGGTGCGTAACTGATTGAGCTCGCCGGTCACCTCAGCCATTGAAGTATCATGCTCACTGGTCAAAGCCACAAACCGCTGTTCATAGCTTTGCTTGAGCTGCACCATACGATCATTATGCGCCTGCTCAAGCTCAACCAAACGCCGATTAAATTGTTGCTCTAATTGCTTAGCGTTTTCTAGAACTTTGTCTCGTAACGCCCCTTCCATATCCACCTGAGCAACCTGTTGAGGCGCTGGGCTGCCATAACCGCCCAATTGAGAACCACCTAATTGAGAGCCACCCGGCTGAGGGCCGCCAGACCATGAACCACCTTCATGAACTTCAAACGATGAAAAAGAAGGTTCAGATGCATAAGAAGGTTGATCAAAGCTTGAGGTAGTCATCAATTCATCCGCGTCCGTTTTCCCTGCAGCCCCCCCTGAGGATGCCGCCTCAAAACGCACCGGTAATTTAGTTTTGCTGACACACTCTTGCAGCTCAACAAACACATCAGGGTATTCTTCATGATCCCAGAGTTTGGCTTGATGCCAGGGGACAGAACACTGGCTCCCACACGTCAAACGAATTGGACCGGCCCCTAAATCAGGGCCCTTACCCGCCGACAAGCACAGCTGTTCAAAGGGCAAATTCCACCCCTTAGGCGGTAATCCCTCTTCATCAAAATCGATCATGAAAAGAACGCACGCCGTAATAATCAATTCTTGATTAAACTGAACATAAACACCGTAACAGGTCTCACCACTAAAATCCGTAAACGGCACCACTCGAGATAAGATCGATTCAAACTCTTCAAACAGCATTTCGTTGACAATGGCGGCATCCGGAAAATGGCCATCTAATACATAAATGGCTTCCGCAATTTGCCCATTTTGTAACACCATATTGACAGCCCTTGCTTCTATATAACCGATATAACCTTTCTAAAAGCCTATATAAAAGCCTTAATTCGATTCATTCCCTAGGTTAAGCATACGCAATAAATTCAAATATTCTAGGAAATGTTACAGCCGATTTAAGACACTGAGGTCTTACTCGCATCCAAGTAATTCAATGGGCTGTGATCCGCTAAGGACACATTAAAAGGCAACTTTCTAGACCACAAAAACTGACGCGCAATAAACGCCATACCCGCCAAAGGTAAGCTCAACAGCAAAGTGTAAGCCTGGGTGGTTTGATCAAAGGCCAAGTGCCACTGACTGTCCGGCCCGACCTGATACTCATGGCCAAAGTGCATGAAATTGCCCGTTGATTTGGGAGGCAGTTGAGGCACTAAATCGGCTTTATACACATGCCGAAACGTACTCTTTCCAAACAGTTCCTCACACCGACTGGCAAAATGCAAATCACCCACCATAGGCTGACCAAAGGTATACAGACCTGAATAGCGCTGTCTTAACTGCTCATAAAGCGCGTGATGCTCATTAGACTCTTCCTCTAAAAACAACTCCGCCACCCAGAGAGTCGCTAAAGCCCCTCCGAGCGAATGCCCCGTCACATAAAGCCGATCAATCTGCGCCAACTTAGCCTCAATACCCCGAAGTATTTTTGGCCATATGGCCAGCGCATTTAAAAAGAAGCCGCCGTGCACTCGTAAATTCCGCTCATTTTTATATTGCACAGGATCGATGGCGGCATCGGTTAACAAGTCCACGTAGTGGCCATTCGCAAACTCGGTACCCCGAAACGCTAAAACCGCCTCTCGCCGAGAAGAATCAAGCAACAACACTGCATAGGTATTCAAAAAAAGCGCGCTGTTATCTACACGAAAACCTTCAGCGCAGTCAGCCGCAAAGCCGACGTCTTTCATTCTGGCCACTTCAGTTTCCAAATCCGAATAAGCCCATGCCGACGCCTGGGCGGTAATCAATGCCACGTCCTCTGAATACGCTCTCTCTGCCAATCTTTCTCTCCCTGAAGTCGACTGCGCAAAAAAATTAACGACAATCGGTTATTTATCTAACCCTTTTTGGATCGATTGCAGTAATTCACCATCATCATCACCACTGAGTTCCCAAAAGAAACTGCCGCCCAGATTCGTATCTTTTACGTAGTTCATTTTAGTTTTAATGGTATCAGGTGTGTCATAACTCCACCATTCCGGTTCACAATGAGCATAAGCCGTACCCGCTAGGGTTCCAGTCACCGGGCACCTGTTTTTAAGTACTTTGTAGTCATCAATACCTGCTTCATAGGTCCCGCTTGCGGCGCCGGTAGCGCTGCCACCTGGGGCGCTTTGAGTAACCCCCGCCCAACCACGGCCATAGAAACCAATGCCTAGCAACAGCTTTTCAGAAGCAATTCCTTTTTGCATAAGTAGAGAAATAGAATCTTTCGAGTTGTTAGAGACAGGTTTCGGCATGTCTGCATAACCAGTCAAGGGTGAGTGCAGAGCAGTTGGCCCACTGGCACTCCAGGCACCGAAGTAGTCATAGGTCATGACCATATAAAAATCGACGTACTGAGCAGCTTTGGCATAATCAGCTTTTTCAATATTCTCGGCACTCGCTGTGATGGCAGCCGTCACCAATTGATCACCAAATCGATCTCGCAACGCTTTCATTAATGTTGGATAAGCGTCGGGGCCGCTTGTATCACAATTAAGCCCACACGCGTTAGGGTACTCCCAATCAATATCGATGCCATCAAATAGCCCTGCCCATCTGTCATCATAAACCAAATCGTAGCACGAATCAGCGAACGCCTTAGGATTTGAAGCCGCCTCACCAAACCCACTTGACAGAGTCCAACCACCAAACGACCAGAGTATTTTAAGATGAGGATACATTGCTTTTAATCGACGGAGTTGCCCAAAGTTACCTGCTAAACCTTCACCCCAAGCATCAGCCTCACCATCAACACTGCTGTTTTTATCGTATTGTTTTTGAAAATCTGCGTATGCATCGCCGATTTGGCATTTCCCACCTATTACATTACCGAAAGCATAAATTATGTGAGTCAGATTTGAGGCAGAGCCACTCTGAACAATGTCTTTAACGTGATAATTTCTGGCATAAACACCCCAACCGGTGAAATACCCAATCACTCTATAATCTGAAGGGTTAACAGCAGTAGATGAAGGATCGTCAGTAGGCTCGTTTAACTGTGTCGGAATTTGGACGGTAGAATCTCCCGAAATATTTGCATCAGGAGCCTGGTTGAGAACACCATCTTCTTCAACAGAGCTATCACCGACAGAACTATTACCGATGACGGTAATCATTTTAGCGTCACTTCGAGTGCAAAGGTTTTGATCACACAGCTGCACGACCAACTCATGGCTGCCCGGATCAAGAGTCAACCTATGCTTACCCGACTGAGCTGATGGTTTGGGGTTTTGAACCAGTTGGCCGGTATAAACCACAGCATCATTATTCAACAAGTGCCATTGGTCACCGTTGTGTCCCCACCACATATTCCAAGCCACATCGATAGGTTCATCCTCTGTAAACGTCGATTGCATCCAAGCGATGTTCGGCTGCCCTGGCAATTTTGAGTCAGTAGATGATTCAGGCGTCGAACTCTCTTTTAGTTCGGGCGTGTCAACTAGTTCGGGCGTGTCAGCTAGTTCGGTTACGTCAGTACTGTCACATGCCTCTTTTTTTTTCCAAACCTCCCATTGACCGGAATTTTGTTCAGGATTGTCACCTTTGGTCCACCATTTGGCTTCATACTGAGTACCATCATGCAAAACCACATTCCCGATTTTATAAACAGCATCAAATTGCCATTGCGACAAACCGAATTCACAATCGTTTTGAGCCATACCCGAAACAGAATTCATCAGCAATGACAAAAGAAAAAGTACTCGAAAATGGATTTTTTTCATAGTGAAGCTACCAGGTCATTGATTGTTACTAATAAAAAATGCAGTCACGCTTTAGTAACTAAATTTTAGTAAAAATTTCAGCTACAACACATTTTATTGAGGAAGGTCGGTAGTTGAAGACGGTAGTTAAGGGCTTTAACCAAGCACATTTAGGTGAAAATACGCATTTCTGTCGTCATAGGGTCCAGATATACTCATATCCAGTGAAACTACAGACTTCTCCGTTTTAGTGCACACAGTGTCAGATTCATCACCCTAACAAACAAGCCGTATTAACAAACAAGTCTCTTTAAAAAAAATTGGAGTAATGATATGAAATCACCCAAAGTTCTAGCCATTATTGAACCCAATACCGATCAACAGCCTGCACTTGAAGAAGCAATAAAACTAGCGCCAACATTAAACGCCGAAGTCATTGCCCTCCTGTGCGTTTATGACCTGGCGGCTGAGTTAGATTCCCTAATTACCGGCACCATCATCAAAAACCTCCGCATGCCCATCATAGAAAAAGCCGAGAAATGGCTGAAGGAATGCCTAAACCAATGCGAAATCCCCACCGGCTGTACCGTCACACCACGCGTCAGTTGGAGTAAAAGCAACCAAAAAATGATTGACCATATCGACAAAGAAGACAACATCTGCTTGGTTGTCAGCACTCAGAATGAAGCCTCTAACTGGGTTGCGAACCTCCTGCATGGTCATGATTGGCAGCTGATCCATCAAAACCCCGCGGACTTATTGTTACTCGACAAAAACTTGTTACTCAACAAAAACGCTCGCTTCCAAAATCAAAACGCCGTCATCGCCTTAGACACCCACAGCCCAGAACACAAAACCTTAAACAATAAGATTATTACCAAAGCCAAATGCATGGCAGATCAGTATGGGCTCACCCTAACTCTTGTTCACAGTTACCCCAAACTCGAAGGCGCTGCGGTGATGGGCATCGAGCCTACCTCTGAGCTTCTTGAAGAAGCCCAGCAGGGAGTTGCCAAAGCCCACAAGGAAACCGCACTGCAATTTGCCAGCCAACACGGACTCAACGAAAACCAAGTGCAAATTGTTGAGGGGGACCCCTGCGTCGTAGTGAGGGACGCCGTCAAAGAGTTAGATGCAAGCCTGTTGTTCTTAGGCAACCTAAGAGCCAAAGGCCTACCAGGCACCTTCTTCAACCAAAGTTTCGACAAGGCCGTTAAGGACACCCATTGCGCGCTTTGCGTGATGCGCGCTTAAATTCCCATCGCGCGCTTTTAAATACCCATCGAAGGCTGATTCAAGCCCAAGCTGGTGAGAATGCCTTTTGAGAGCTGTAACCCCATTTTTCGAAAAAAGGAATCCACAGGGTTTGGAGTGAAAGTGTAATTAACAACATTTTCTTCTCCAATCACTTCACGAGCCACAAATCCAGGGCTGCCTAAACCATCCACCAAGCCTAACGCCATGGCTTGTTTGCCGGTCCAAAACAGCCCTGAAAACACATCAGGATCGTCTTTCAAGCGATCGCCACGCCCTTTTTGAACGTTGGCGATGAACTCATCATGAACGTCACTTAACAACTCTTGAAAATGTTCTTTTTGATCATCCTCAATCGGCATAAAAGGATCCAGCATGGATTTATTATCCCCAGCCGAATACACCCGACGCTCAACACCTACTTTATCCATCAGTCGAGTAAAGCCAAACCCCGGGCTGATCACCCCAATCGAACCAACGATACTGGACGCATCAGCATAAATTTCATCCGCCGCACTGGCAATAAAGTAAGCACCAGATGCACCTAAATCCGTTATGGCCGCATAGACTTTTTTCTCGGGGTATTTGGCACGTAAACGCATGACCTCATCAAACACCATCGCTGATTGGACTGGACTGCCTCCCGGGCTATTAACGCGGACAATCAAGGCTACCGAATTATCTGCTTCAAAAGCGTCTCGAATACCGGTCACGATCGTGTCCGCGTTGGCTTCTTCATCAGCGGCGATCATGCCCGTAACATCCACCAAGCCAACATGCTTCCCAGTTTCTTTTTTAATAGTACCGGTCTGCCATTGACCGGGAGAGAACATAAAAAGGATGGCAAAAAGATAGATAAACGTCAGACTTTTGAAAAATATCCCCCAACGTCGTGAGCTTTTTTGATCATCAAGCGATTTTTGAAGCAGTTTTTCTATCAACCGCCACTCTTTGGATGATCGAGGCCGACGATTACCGGGTCTAAACTTTCCTGGGCGTGAATCGGATTTTTCATCGCCATCCCAACGATTTTCTTCATTCATAACGTGACTTCTTTCCTCTTAATCAACGTAAAGACGCTCTATTCTACTGATGCTCTATTCTACTTTAGTCAGCTGACGCAAACCTGCCAACCAGGCCGCGTCTGTTGGCACATAAAAAGTCTGATACTCTGCAAAGACCGCCTCAGGTAATGTCATAGACAGGCAATGCAACCACAATCTGGATGAGGCTTTTCCAGTTTTGACTTGATCCGTCACCGCCTCCCCCAAACCATACTTAGAATCGCCAACAATTGGAAACCCCATATGAGCAGAATGCACTCTAAGCTGATGCGTTCTGCCCGTTTTTGGTCGTGCGGACAATAAGGTATAGTCCATTCCTTGAGCATCCTGATAACGCGCCTGTACCTCAAAAAGGGTTTTGGAGGGCTTGCCTTCTTCTGACACACACACCATACGCTCACCGCTTTTTAAGATATTCCGCTTAAGGGGCGCATCAATGCATCGCAGCTTTTGAGGCCAACGACCTCTTACCAACAGCTGATACGATTTTAAAACCTCTTGCTCTCGAAGCGCCGCATGCACTGCACGCAAAAAACTTCTCTTTTTTGCAATCAACAAACAACCAGACGTATCTCGATCCAAACGATGCACCAGCTCAAAATACGACGCATCAGGCCGCCATTGTCGCACCGCTTCGATCAATCCCATAGAGACACCACTCCCCCCATGGACCGCCCAACCGGCTGGTTTATTAAGCACCAACACTTTCTTATCTTCAAATATAAGCGAGTCGGACAATAACTGTTCGTTTTTTCTTAAAAGTGGCGCAGGCTTTTGGTCTGCTCGAGCGGTTCTAACAGGTGGCACTCGCACCTTTTGGCCTTCCTCAAGTCGGCTGTGGCACTTCACCCGCCTGCCATCAACCCGCACCTCGCCTTTACGCAGCCAGCGATAAACCAGGGTTTTTGGCACACCTTTACAGCGGGAAAACAAGTAGTTGTCAATACGTTGACCATTACAACCAGGTTCAACTTCTAACCATTGCACGCCCTTTGCAGCTGTTTCAATTGTCGATTGGGTGCGAGGTGCTTTGTTAGGTGCTTTGTTAGCTGCTTTGTTAGCTGCTTTGTTAGCTGCCTTGTTGATTGTTTGTTTTGTATTCAAAAAAATTCCGTAAGATTCTTAGAGCGTTGATCGCGTAAATAAATTGATGGCGTAAAGAAACAGGGTTTTGGAAACTCTAGCGCCTTGGAAACCTTACACGCCTTAGAAACCCTAGCGCCTTGGAAACTTAGCTGCTATATTCTTTTTCCGATGATTTTGCGTGGAGTTCATTAGACTACGCTATACTTCATTGTGCAATATCTGTTAAAGATTGATTGCTGTGAGCGCAACGTTGTTTTCAACGAGCCAGATTTTAATACATCATGTGAGTGTTGTGTTTTGAATCGCCCTCAACTGTCATGTGTCATGCGCCCCCAGACCGTATTTTCGGTTACACACATAAATTTGAACAAACTTCAAACAAAAGGAACCAGCAAACAAGCTCAAATAGTGAAACAGGAGCTTTAAAACCCAGAATTTTTAAGAACGACATACGTGCTGATGAAAAGAAAATCAGGCCAGTACCGTTCGATGCAAGTTAACATTTATTAGGGCTTACTTATTAGAGTTAGGACGCAAACTAGCACTAAGATTGAAAGCACTAAGATTGAAATAGGTTTAATAACAGGATCTTCCTCATTAGCGAGAGATCACGCAAAGCAAAGACAAAGCAAAGTAAGAGGGCTTCACTCAGTAACAAGATTTTCTACATCAACACACCCAAGCGAGGCTATCAGATGAGCCAGAGGTTTCACTGAATAGTTAAACTTAAAATAGTTGGACTGGATAGTTAGACCAAATAGTTACACTGAACAGTTAGACTGAAATAAGTTGATCGCTTTAGGGTTTGATACCGAACTTGCTACGCCATGTACTTTTTGTTTTTAAACCAACCTATTCCTTCGTTAACAAACATTCGACCGACAACAGCCTATTTCTTTTCATCCGCTTCAACCAGATAACTGATGAAGATGGATTCATTATGAAAAGAATGCTAATTAATGCCGCCCACCGCGAAGAATATCGAGTCGCTCTGATCGAAGGCAAAAAACTCTACGACATTGAAATTGAACAACGCACTCGAGAACAAAAACGATCAAACATTTATAAAGGACGCATTACCCGCGTCGAACCCAGCCTGGAAGCAGCCTTTGTTGATTTTGGTTCTGAACGGCACGGTTTCTTGCCGTTAAAAGAAATTTCCCGCGAATACTTTCAAAAATCCGCACAAGACCTGGATCGCCGCATTTCGATTAAAGACGCGGTCAGAGAAGGTCAACAAATCATTGTTCAGGTCGAAAAGGAAGAACGCGGTAACAAGGGCGCGGCCCTAACTACCTTTATCAGCTTAGCCGGTCGCTACTTAGTCTTAATGCCCAACAACCCCAGAGCAGGTGGCATTTCTCGTCGCATTGATGGCGATGATCGCAGCGAGCTAAAAGAAGTCCTCTCTGGATTGGACATCCCCCCTGAAATGGGCGTCATCATTCGAACCGCCGGCGTTAATCGCAATGAAGAAGAACTTCGACTGGACCTTGATTATCTAAAAAAAGTCGCCTCTGCAATTAAGGCAGCTGCTGAACAACGCAACGCACCCTTTTTGATTTACCAAGAAAGCAACATCATTCTTCGCAGCATCCGCGACTGGATGAAACCCGACATCAATGAAATCATCATCGATAACCGGCAAATGTTCGATGACGCCCTCGAGTTCATCAAAAATGTGATGCCACATTATGAAGACCGCCTAAAACTGTTCCAAGAAAGCATCCCTCTTTTTACGTATTTTCAAATTGAAAGCCAAATTGAAAGCGCCTTTCAGCGGGAAGTGAAGCTACCTTCTGGCGGCGCCATTGTCATTGACCCAACAGAAGCCTTGGTCTCCATCGACATCAACTCGGCCCGAGCCACCAAAGGATCCGACCTCGAAGAAACCGCGTTAAACACCAACTTAGAAGCCGCCGATGAAATTGCTCGGCAATTACGGCTTCGAGACATTGGCGGTTTGATCGTGATCGACTTTATCGACATGACTCAAACCAAAAACCAGCGTGAAATCGAAAACCGAATCAAAGTAGCCATGGAGATTGACCGAGCCCGCATTCAAATCGGTCGAATTTCTCGCTTTGGCCTGCTGGAACTGTCTCGACAACGGCTAAAACCCTCTCTCGGGGAAACCAGCGCCCACACCTGCCCCAGATGCAATGGCACAGGCACCGTCAGAGATCTGCATTCTTTTGCCCTCTCCATTGCAAGAAATATCGAAGAAGAGGCCATTAAACAAGATACAGGCGAAATCACCGCGCAACTGCCGGTTGAAGTGGCCACTTACTTACTCAACGAAAAAAGAAACACCATCTTAGACATCGAGCAACGGTACAATATTCGCGTACTGTTAATTCCTAATGCGCAATACCAGACGCCTCATTTTGAGCTCAGCCGTAAAAGATCGGAAAGCGCTCAATCTGAGCCCATTAAAAAAGGCTCAGAATCTCAAACCATGGCGCAATTAGAGATGGCTTTAAAACAAACACAGCTAAACCAGCGCGAGAATGCGGCGGTCAATTTATCCCAACGCTCTCGTCATTATGGGCAAAAGAACACCAGCTCTATTGCCAAATTCAGCAGCTGGTTTGGCTCGTTGTTCAAAACAGATCAAAAACCCGTATTCAACACCCCAGAAGAATCCAGCAAACCGGCTGAAAAAAAACCAAGGAGCTCCAACAACCGAAACAGCAATTCTCGTCGGCGTTCGCAAAACCGCAACGATCGAAATCGCAACCAACAAAAACGCCCTGATCGCAACGACAATCGGGACAATCGCAGTAAAGACGACAATCGTAAAGAAGACGCTCGAAGCGATAAAGATCAAAACGCCCAATCCAAAAACAACAATCAATCGCAACGCAAAGGACGCCCCTCTGGTAATAACCGCAGCAACAATCGCGGTAACGGCCGCGGCAATCGAGGCGGCAACAGACGTCGTGGTCAACGTGGCGGTAAAGACACACAAGACCAGCAAGAAAACAGCCAACAACCAACCACATCAGCAGCAGAAATTCAGCCGGCCACCCCCGCTGAAGACGCACAGGCAAAAATGGCAAGCCCTGCAAAGGCTGAATCTGCCAAGAGCCAGTCTACCGACAGGCAGCCTGAAACCGCACCTACGACGAACCCTAAGGCTAGCTCTAATAAGGACCCTAAACCTCAGGAAACAACCAGTACTCAAGAAAAAGCCAAGCCCGTTCAAACACAGGCCCCAGAAGCCAAACAGGAAACCCCAAAACCCACAGCAACTGAGCCCGCAAAACAAAAGCAGGAACATACGCCTCCTCAACGGGCCAGCAATGATCCTCGAGTAAAGCGTGCAACGGAGCAAAGCAGCGAATCTAAATAGCCTGCCTCTTGATATTTTTCCTCACGCCTCCTGAGTGCCCATCCCAATCAGGCACTCAGGCGGCTCTATGTCATTGATTTTAATACCAAAAAAATAAGAGCTTCAAACCAAGTAACGATTGACTTAAAATCAACCAATATTACTTCGACGTTATTTTTTAACGTTAATCCTGCGCACATTTTTTACCGAATACGCTATGAACGCTTGCCTTAATCAAACCGCACGACACGAAAACCATGGCTTCTCAAAACTGCCGTCTCCAGACATGCGTTCACGCTCCGTTCCTCTATACCAAGGCACCACCCATCGTCTGATCTTGTCGCCTTTTACCGAGCAAGACATCCCACACTTTGCCAAGTTAGCCAGCGACCCTAAAGTGCAAGCAACCGACATCTGTTTTGATGGCCCGATTACGGAAGTCAGAGCAAAAGAATTTATCGAGCATTATCAGCACGCATGGCAAAACCAATTCGCTTATTTTTTTGGGGTTCGTACAAAGCACACTAACGAGCTCATAGGAAGCGTTTCCCTGTGTTTTGGCGCACCCTTTGAGGGCTCTGGGCTGAAAAGAGGTGAGCTCGGCTATTGGCTGGATTCCAACCACTGGGGCCAAGGACTGATAACCGAGGCCGCAGAAGCCCTGCTAAAATTCAGCTTTTATGAATTGAATGTAAACAGAGTGCACGCACAACATCTCAGCAACAACCCAGCGTCAGGGCGAATACTGCAGAAATTAGGCATGAAATATGAGGGTTGCTTAAGGCAGCATGTCATACGCAACACCCTTTGGTATGACATGCATCAATATGGGATTTTAAAACAGGAGCATCAAAAGTTAGGAGACTTAAAGCTGAAAGCACTGACTTACCAATAAAACAAGTCAATTAAATCAAAATAAAGCCTTAATCGTAAGTAAAAAGATTTGAATTCGATTTATTGAGATCCAGATCCAGTTCCCGCTGTACAGGTACCAGTTGCATCGAAATTACCGATACCACCTGAATCACCCCCAATACCAAACCCAATATTGCTGCAGCCAAGAGTGAAATCACAAGCACTTAGAAAAAAAATCATTACTAGAGGCAAAGCAACTTTACAAGTCAGTTTGATCATAGCCATTCTCCTTATTATTAGTTTTATTCGTTGTTAGCTATTCAATTTCGGTTAGTTTTTCTTAATAACCGAGCACAGTTTTTAATAAAAAAAATCTGATACACTGCTTATTAACAACTCCGATTCTAATTCACCCATCCACTTAAAAACAACTGCTTTATGACCAAACTGACACGCGACCAATTCAACCAAGGATTATTTGATTTTATACAGGCTTCTCCAACGCCCTTTCACGCCACCCAAACTATCCAAAAAACCCTGGAAAAACAGGGGTTTTGTGAATTAAAAGAGACCGACACCTGGCCATCATACCCATCAGGCCGTTTTTTCATCACTCGCAACGACTCTTCCATCATTGCCTTCCAATTAAACAACATTGATCAACTCACCAACGTAGGGTTAAGAGTGATCGGCGCCCACACCGACAGCCCTTGCTTAAAAATCAAACCAAAACCGGATAAAACAGGACATCACGCCAAACAACTCAGTGTCGAAGTTTATGGTGGTGCCTTATTACACACTTGGTTTGATCGAGATTTATCCATCGCCGGACGAGTCACCTTTGCCACCCCACAACAGCCGATCAACGCCTTGTGCATCGACCTCAAACACCCCATCGCCACCATACCCAGCCTCGCCATCCACCTGAACCGCGAGGCCAATAAAAAAAGCAGCATTAACGCTCAAACGGACATCACCCCCATACTGCTGCAACACCCCGATTTAACCTCTAATGCAACCCCCAATACAAAAGAAGAAACTCTGGACTCACTTCTCAAAACAGCGCTCTCAGATGCCGGCGTAACAGACGTTACGGAGATCCTCGATCATGAACTTTTCTTTTACGATACCCAGCCTCCTGCTTTAACAGGGCTCAATCAAAATATGATCTCAAGTGCCCGACTGGATAACCTGGCGGGGTGTTACATAGGGCTTCAAAGCCTAATTCAAAGCACTCACGAATTGAAACCCTGCATGCTCGTTTGCCACGACCATGAAGAAGTTGGCAGTCAATCACACCATGGCGCAGACAGCCATTTTGTCCGCGACATCTTGCAGCGGCTCACCAAAAACGCTGAAACCTACAGCCAAGTCACCGCAAACTCCCTGCTGGTCTCCGTTGATAGCGCTCACGCCATACACCCCAACTTCCCCTCAAAACACGATGCCGAGCATGGCCCCATATTAAATGCAGGCCCAGTGATCAAATACAATGCATCACAACGTTACGCCACCAACAGTCAAACCAGCAGTCTATTTTTGCAATTAGCGAAAGAAGAGAATCAACCCATTCAGCAATTTGCGATGCGCAACGACATGGGATGCGGCAGCACCATCGGCCCGATGTCATCGGCTCATTTAGGCATGCGGTCCATTGATGTCGGCATTCCTCAGTGGGGCATGCATTCCATAAGAGAGGTAGCAGGCGCCAAGGATGCGTTTGGCCTGACGAACGTATTAAGTCGATTTTATAAGTTAGACGACATTAATGCCCTGATCCGTTGATTGCGACTCGCGGACAAACAGGCTTTATCGGCCGTCGCGAGTAAATCACCTGAAAACAGCCCTGGCCTTGGGGTAATGCTGGCCAAACCAATGGTCAAACGCTCGCTGAGATCATCATCCAAATGCGAGAAAATTTTATGCGCCATCAATCTGGCATTAGCTAATCCGGTGTCCACTAACAACAAAGCCATTTTGTTGCCTTCAAATTTAGCCAAAATATCGCCAGGGCGTTTAGCAAATTGCTTCAGGTCTTGAGCCAGCTCATAGAGCTTAGTGTCAGATGCCATCAGTTCACTGCTATCAATTAACAGCAAAGACAATGATTGTGTGTTTTTGCGAGCTCGATGCCATTCAAACTTCAACGCCCGATCAAAGCTGTTACGGTCCGCTATGCCCATCACCTTATCAATGGCCGTCAAAAACCGAACCCTATCTTGATTGGATTGCCACTCACGTGGAGCCGTTATCATTGGGGTCGAAAAATGCGACACCAAAAAATAACGACGTCGACACGTATCCAGGTAATGCAATAATCCTAACGAGAGCACCGCAAAACCACTTAAAATACTGTTCCAAATCAACACCGTTTCAGCCAACACTTGAGGCTGTAATTGCCAATAATAGGTAGCCGCCAACATCGTCAAAGACCAAGTCAGGCAAACTTTGACTAAAGCGGTATTAGCGCACATTAAACACGCAGACAGCATACCCGCAGTCAGAGCAATATAAAAAGCACTGAACGGCATCACACTATAAGCCGCACTGCCAAAGCCAAACACCGCTATCGTACAAAAAACCAAAACTTGCGCTAAAACAGCGTAACGTAAATAGTGCTTATGATGGCTTAACGAGCCGACCATCATCAACACCACCAATGTAGGAATTTTCAAATCCCAAATGGGAACGGAAGAAACACCACCAATGAAGGCATCGAAAAAAGTCGTCAAACCGACCAACATCACCAGCAGCCAAGTTAAAATTCGCATACCTGCAACAGCATCGTGCCGCGCTTGCAAGCGATACACGCGCTCCAGTGCCGCTGGGAAAAGTTTGGCGCCTGGGTATTCACCTCGACGAATGCTGTCAGATAATTTTTCCATTGCGACAGCGTCTGTAACACTTTGAAGACGCGCCGTTGTTAACTCTTGCTTCATGCAATACCGGACCCAAAAGATTATAATTCATTCTATTGTAGTCCATTTAAAACGGTAACGCCCTCAACTCGAGGCCAAACAGCCTTGGCATCTGATTGATATCACATCAATTTCTGGGCTAAAAAAAGATTTATATTATCAATCTAGGACTTATGACGTTAGACTTGTAACGTTAACGGTGGAATAAAAAACCACAAGATTCAAATGACTATCATTGCTGTAGTAATGCTTGTAGTCATTCTTGATGCCTGTAGCGACTTTAAATAGCCATTACCAAAATAGCCATTACCTAAGTGATAACCAAAATCTGTCTCAGTTAAGAAATTATTATGCACTTTTCTAACAACTTAAAAATAAACCGCCTACCACCAGGAAAGACGCCTGTAAAACAACTGCAGCTCAGCATGGTGCTTGCCCTTGGGTTCTGTGTCTTGTCACCGTTCACCTGGGCGCTTGAGGCACTCCAGCCCACCGCCACCCAGGTACAAACTCATCGCGCCATTTTAAGAGAACTCATGTATGAGCATTACCGACAATTAGCCATTGACGATACCCTTTCTCAGAAAATGTACCGCGAGTATCTGAATCAGCTCGATAGCCAAAAAAGCTTTTTTTTAGCCGATGATATCGCCTCAATTTCTCAATATGAGTTCAAACTCGATGATGCGCTAAAACAACACAATCTAAAAATTGGCTTCGAAATATATAACCTTTTCAGAAAAAGAGCCCATCAACGTTACACCACTCTGTTAAACTGGCTCGATCAAGACATCTCCAGCTTCGACTTTACAATCAACGAAACCTTTACGCTCGATAGAGAAAATAGCCACTGGGCGAAGAACACAGCCGAACTGCACAACGTTTGGCGCAAACAACTCAAAAACCAAATTTTAAGATTAAAGCTGGCCGACAAACCTGAAAAAGACATACTCGACACCCTCAAAAAGCGTTATCAAAACCAACTGAACCGCTTATTAAAAAATGACAGCGATGATGTTTTCCAAGCGTACATGAACGCCATCATTCAACCCTACGACCCTCATACCCAATATTTTGATCCTCGCACAACTGAAAATTTCAACATCAACATGAGCTTGTCGCTCGAAGGGATTGGGGCTGTACTTAAGACCGACGGTGAACACACTAAAGTCGTACGACTGGTAGCAGCAGGGCCTGCCGATAAAAGCCAGCTGCTGCACCCGGCCGACCGAATTGTGGCCGTTGGGCAAGGAAAAACAGGGGAACTCACCAACGTCATTGGTTGGCGTATAGATGAAGTGGTCGATTTAATCCGCGGCCCTAAAGGCACTGAGGTCCGCCTTGAAATTATTCCGGCAAAAAACAAAACCCTCGAAGACACCACCGTCATCAGTTTAAAGCGCGATAAAGTCAAACTCGAAGAACAAGCCGCCAAAAGCGATGTCCTCAACATCAAGCACAACAACCAATCATACAAAATTGGTGTTATTGACCTGCCAACATTTTACATTGACTTTAAAGCATTAAGAGAAAAAGACCCGAACTACCGAAGCACCACACGCGACGTCAAAGCGCTGATCAACAAGCTCACTCAGGACAAGGTTGAAGGCATTGTCATTGACCTCAGGAACAATGGTGGCGGCTCACTGCAAGAAGCCAACACGTTACTAGGACTTTTTATCGAGCAAGGCCCAACCGTTCAAATCCGAGACGACAAAGGCCGAGTTGAAATCCTCAGAGATCGAGACAAACGGGTCTTCTATGATGGACCCATTGTCGTGATGGTTAATCGACTCAGCGCCTCAGCTTCCGAAATTTTTGCGGCCGCTATTCAAGATTATCAACGCGGCATTTTGGTTGGCACCCCCACATTCGGCAAGGGGACGGTTCAAGCATTACGTCCGCTCGAATACGGTCAGCTCAAAATCACACAAGCGAAGTTCTACCGCATTTCAGGCGGCAGCAACCAATACCAAGGCGTTTCACCAGACATTTTATTTCCCAGCCTTTATGACCCCACAGAAATTGGCGAGAGTACCAATCAGCACGCCATGATGTGGGATACCATCCGCCCAGCCAGACACAAAACCTATGGGAACTTAAAGCCTCTGTTAAGCCAACTGTCCGAGCAACACCAGAATCGAATCAAAACCGACCCTGAATTTCAATACCTTCTATCACAACTGGCGCTGACTAAAACCATTGATGGCCAACAGGAAGTCTCTTTACAAGAAACCGAACGGCGCAAACAATACCAAGATATTAAAGATCAGCGTTTAGGCATCGAGAATACTCGCCGTAAAGCCAAAGGCCTCGAGCCTTTAGCCTCCTTAGATGACTCTTATTTAAATGATGATCAAGATTTGAATGGCGATGAGAGTGGCCCAGCAACAGAAAATCAAGATGGCCGAGATGAAGATGGCAATAGAAGTGGAAATGAAGGGGAAGAGGAAAAGCCCGATGCTATGTTATATGAAGCGGCGCACATTCTACTCGATTATCATATTCACAATGAACGAGTCGCTGTCCGCCACTAAATGAAACCAAACCGTTGAAAAAAAACTACATAACGCCAAAAAATTTCTGCTCAGTTTGAGTATTCATATTCGAATCTGTCTTAGAGCCTTGATCAGCCTCTTCAACGGGCGCTTCAACTTTTGAAGCGATATCAAGCGAACCCGTATGGTCCGCTTGGGTAGTAACATCCGCTTGAGTGACGCCAGGTTTTGCCGCTTCAGATTTATGTGCTTCGGATGCAGAAGCGGGTAATTCGGGTTCGGCGTTTGCTTTTACATCGGTACTAGTTCCGGTACTTTCTGTTCTTATTTTAGCTAATAAAAACTCAATCACTTCAATCAAGCGCTCAGGACCACCTGCTTTACCAACATCGGTAACATAAAGATCACCTACTACAAGGGTTGGAACACTGCTCAAGCGATCTTTTGGACTCTCCTGCCCCACAACTCTATATGAAGCAAATGCCTGATTTCCCGCTTTTAGTTTTTGATCCACACCAAACGAATTGAACGTCTTATCAAACGCAGCCGCATCCACCCCAAAATCGACCATGACTTCTTTAATGCCTGCTTCAGTCTGTAAATTTTTTCTTCCTCGATGAATCGCATTAAAAATGTGTAAGTGCACCGCATCATCCAAATTCAGCAATTCGGCCGTGTAATACGCTTGAGCTAGCAGCGTGTAGTAAGGATTCCAAGCTGTGGGGGTTTTTACAAAGACCACATCGTCGGCTTTTTTCTTCTTCCATGAAACCAAATGCGGCTCCAAGCGAAAGCAATGCGGACAGCCATACGAAAAAAACTCATTGACGGTTAAGTCACTCGATTTTGACTGACTTTTTCCAGGACGTTCCAGAAGAAAATAGTGTTGCCCTTCTATAAACGTTTCTTTCGCATACCCGAGGCTAACGATGAGTGCTAAACTTATTGCCAAGATGCCTTTAACCCAGTTCAAACGCATGTTTTTCTCCCACACAAATTACTCTCCCAAACACATTACAATGATGCCCCCGGCCGATCGACCGGTTGCTGTTTATAATAGACTTATCTGACTGCAAACCCCAAAGGAAGTTTCATCATGGCTCAAAATTCATTCAAACTTATTCAAAGCCAACCCATTGAAGACCTGAAGTTAACCGTGAATGAGTTCGAGCATACCGCAACAGGCGCTAAGCACTTTCATTTTGACAGCCAAGACACCGAAAATGTGTTTTTAGTTGCGTTTCGCACCAACCCTGAAGACTCCACGGGGGTGGCCCACATTCTTGAACACACCTCGCTGTGCGGCAGCGAAAAATACCCCGTGAGGGACCCCTTTTTTTTAATGCTGCGTCGCTCGTTAAATACCTTCATGAACGCGTTTACCAGCAGCGACTGGACCGCCTACCCCTTCGCCACCCAGAATCGTAAGGACTACTTTAATTTGCTCAGCGTCTACTTAGACGCCACTTTTTTTGCTCGCCTCGATCCACTGGATTTTGCTCAAGAAGGTCACAGGCTCGAGTTTCATGAGCCCAGCAATGCCGAATCCGACTTAGTGTTTAAAGGTGTGGTGTTTAACGAAATGAAAGGCGCGATGAGCTCAACTACGTCCATGCTTTATGACTTAGTGAGCCGATATTTATTCCCAACCAACACCTACCACTTTAACAGTGGCGGGGAACCCATGGACATCCCCAACCTCACTTACCAACAGCTGCTCGATTTCTATAAAACCCACTACCACCCAAGTAACGCCAGTTTTTTTACCTTTGGTGACATCCCTGTCGAAGACATTCAAACCGCGATTCACGAAATGGCGCTGGCAAAATTTGATAAAGACCCTCACACGCACAGTGTACCTAACGAAAAACGATATTATGCTCCGATAAAAATTGAAGAAGCCTACGGCCTTGAAGAAAAAGGGCCTTTGAACCAAAAAACCTTTCTGATGCTCGGCTGGCTATTAGGACCCAATTCAGATCCCATGGAACGACTGGAAGCTCAGCTGCTTTCTGACGTGCTGCTTGATAACAGCGCCTCCCCTCTGAGAAAAGCATTGGAAACCTTCCCACACGCCACATCACCCAGCAACCTATGTGGCTTGGAAGACTCACAAAAAGAAATGTGTTTTCTTTGCGGCGTTGAAGGCAGTGATACAACTCACGCCGATGCTTTTTTAACTCTTGTCACAGACGTGTTAAAAGAAGTCGCTGAACAAGGCGTACCCCTGGAAGCCATGGAATCGGTTTGCCATCAAATTGAATTCAGTCAACGAGAAATCAACGGCGACTCCTACCCCTATGGGTTACAGCTCATTCTAACGGCGCTGCCAGCCGCCATTCACCGCAGCGACCCCATTAAACTGTTGGATATTGACCCATTCTTAAAGCAGCTCAGACACAACATAAAAGACCCAAACTACATCAAACAACTGACGCAAAAACTGTTGCTCGATAACCCACACCGAATACAGCTAACTGTTAAGCCCGACTCAGAGCTCAACAGCCGCAAACGCATAGCGGAAGAAACCCGACTGAAAGCGATCAAGCAGGCCTTAACACCAGCGGAAGCCAATGAAATCATCCAACAAAGCCAAGCCCTAGAGGCACGACAAAGTGAAGCAATGGACGTCGAGATCTTGCCGAAAGTGGGGATTGAAGACATCAACCCTAGGATAGCAATCCCCTCATCCACCAGCGTTGAAAAAAGCGGACGCTTTCCTACGACCTATTTTAAAGCCGGTACCAACGGCATCAGTTATCTGAAAGTCATCTTACCGACCCCCAACCTAAGCTCCGAAGAAAAAGCGGTGTTACCATTATTCACCTCAATCATGACGGAAATTGGTTCCGGCGACCGGGACTATCTTGCAACGCAAGTCCTGCAGACAGCGGTTACCGGGGGGCTAAGCGCCAGCTGTAACATCAGACCCACCTTGAACGATACGTCAACAACCAACAGTTTCTTTACAGTAGGCACCAAATGCTTACACAACAACCTAGCCCAAGCCGTGGCTTTAGTGTCTGACACCTTAACGCAACTGAAATTAAATGAGGAACAGCGCATCAAAGACCTGGTCGCGCAAATACGAGCCGGCAAAGAACGCGGCATTGTTGGCTCTGGGCACACCTATGCCATGCTCGCAGCAGCCAGCTCGCTCAACCCCATTTTGTTAAACCAACACACAACCTCAGGACTATTAGGGTTCTCTTCACTCAAATCACTGGACAACCGCTTGAAAGACGCAACGGATCTAAGCGGCCTGGATCAACATTTTTCAAGCATTCTAAACAAACTGAATCAACAACCGGCCTCTGTGCTCTATATTTCTGATCAAGCCGTAGAGCCCATATTACCGATCCTGAAAGAAGAGCTGACAATCAACAACCCCGCAAGCTCTTCTTCGTTACTGACGCTAGACGAATGCACCAGTACACCTCATCACTCAGCTTGGTTCTCCAATACCGAAGTCAATTTCTGTGCCCAGGCCTTCACCACCGTTCCCATGACACACGCCGACTCGCCCGCACTGACTGTATTAGGCCAATTTTTAAGAAACGGTTATTTGCACCGCGCCATTCGCGAACAAGGCGGCGCTTATGGCGGCGGCGCAAGTCACGATTCTGCGCACGGCATTTTTAAATTTTTCTCATACCGAGATCCCAGAATCGCAGGCACATTGCAAGACTTCCAAGCCAGTGTCCAGTGGGTATTAAACACAACTCATGAAGCTCGAACATTGGAAGAAGCCATCCTCAGCGTGATCAGCAGTCTGGACAAACCCAGCTCACCTGCAGGAGAAGCGCAGCGAGCTCACTTTGACCAACTCTATGGCTTGTCTCCAGAATTTCGACAGGACTATCGGCAACGCGTTATTAACGTCACGTTAGCCGATTTGCAGCGGGTCACCGACACCTACCTGACGCAATCCGGCAGCACCGCAATTCTCACCAGTGAATCCAACTGGGAAAGCCTGTCGGAGTCGGATCTTGAGAACGCAAATCTCGAAAATAAAGCCGCGTATCAAACGTTCTCCATTTAGAATTATTCTCCGTTTAAAATCATTTTCTATTTAAAATTAACAGGAACACACCATGGACATGAAGATTATTCATAAACACGAAATCAACTTAAAAGGTCAACCGACAGAACTAGCACTACCCATCAACAGCGTATTGCGTAATACAGAATACCTGATTGGCAAAAAAGGCCTGTATCTCTGGGTCGAAGTTCCCGCCGATCTGAATGCTCCCAAAGAAACGCGCACCTTCCGAGTGTTTAAAACCGGCGACGGCATTCCTGCAGGCGATGTTTATGTGGGGACCGCCATAGACCAACACGCGCCAGAGTCCTTTCATCTTTACGAAGTACCTAAAGAGAGCAGCGATTGAGGGTTCATTAACGCTTAAGTGAAACCCTCTCTCACAGCAGAAACCAAGCAGGTTCTCACACTCAGCTTACCCATACTGGGTACTCAGCTTGCACAAACCGCCAACGGACTGGTCGATACCATCATGGCGGGCCATGCCAGCGCCTTAGATTTAGCCGGCGTTGCCGTTGGCAGCAGTTTTTGGGTGCCGCTATATTTGTTTATGGCAGGTGTGCTCTTAGGCATCACCCCGATCCTGTCAAAATTCTTTGGTCAAAACAAACTGGCTCCGATGCAAGTCTACATCCATCAAGGCTTTTGGATGGCGACCTTAATGGGCGTGGCCAGTTTTACCTTGCTGCGCAGTACCGAGCCCATTTTACAATTGATGATCACAGACCTGGCGCTCGCGAATGTCACCCAAGGCTATCTAAACGCATTAAGCTGGGGCATGCCGGCCATGTCTTTATACATGGTGTTGCGCTGCCTGAGTGAAAGCTTTCAAAAAGCAAAACCCGTGTTTGTGACCAGTTTGCTGGGACTGATGATTAATATCCCCTTAAATTACATCTTCATCTATGGCTATGGCCCAGTGCCCGCTATGGGCGGCGTCGGCTGTGGTTGGGCCACCACTGTCGTCATGTGGTGCATGTTGCTGCTGATGCTGGGGCATGTCGTCTTGAACCCTAGGTATCAACCACTCAAAATATTCACTCAATGGCCCTCTCCAGAACGCCACACCTTTCTATCGATTTTACGAGTGGGCTTTCCGATTGGGCTGGCCATTTTTTTCGAAATCAGTATCTTTGCGGTCATTGCATTATTGATTGCCGATTTTGGTTCAGAAATCGTCGCAGGCCATCAAATCGCGCAAAACTTTTCCTCTCTGCTGTTTATGTTCCCGTTAAGCGTGGGTCTGGCGCTCACCATTCGAGTGGGCTATTTCCAAGGGAAACAAGACCCAATGCGCACCAAAACCGCCATTCAATCCGGCATGATCATCAACCTGTTCTTGGCGTTCAGCAGCATCAGCATCGTATTGTTGGGTCGGCATTGGATCCCCCAATGGTACTCCGATGAAACAGCCGTGACTCAAGTGGCATCAGGGTTACTCTTATGGGTTGCCTTCTACCAATTGTCCGATGCCATTCAGGTAGCAGGCCAAGGCATTCTTCGCGGATTTAAAGACACCAAAATGCCGATGCTGATTACCCTGTTTTCTTATTGGTGTGTCGGCCTACCATTAGGCCACTGCTTGGCCACTGGCGTGTTTTTCTCATCGGTAACGTCAATCAGCGCACTAGGACCTCATGGCTATTGGCTGGGCATTTGCGCTGGCCTAACGACGGCGGCACTGTTAATGAGCATCCGTGTTGCCAGTGCCTACCGAAATCTTAAAACCGACTAAAGTTCTATTAAATTCCTCTCCTTGCCCCACCTGAAACCTTCACCAAGCAAACAATTGGAACAAATAATCCCTTTTTTCTTTATAAAACAACGGGTCACAGCGACAATTTTCGACATTTTTACTTAATTTCTTCATCGATTTCACTGCATCCGTCAGGAGCTTGACTATAATGATTACAGTTCCCACCAAAAATGCATTGAATCTAAGGAAACCGCTAAAAGACCTCTATTTTCTGTCATATCAATGGTTTAATTAAATAGAGCGTTACGGTAAAAATTTCACTCTGTTGCCAAGGGGATACCACCATGAGCACAACCGATCAAAAAGACTCAAACCCAAGTGAAAACAATGTTTATGACTTCTTTACCGGCAGACCTTATGTAAAATCCGCTCAAAAAATCGTTCGTATCGCCCCAGAATACGACGGCCTTGAAGTCTTATACAGCAACGATACCGCTTCCCAAAAGCTGTACAGTCTAAAAATCATCTGCTGGGCATTACGTGAAGACGGTGAAATTTTTGCGATGGTGCCTTGGCTGAACCAAGTGATGCCAGCACCAGAAATCAATGACCCGCTTAATGGTCGCTGGGAAGGCTATCGAGACCCACTGTACGATGAAATTTTTTACATGGCGCCTCAACACAAAATCGTCGAGCTGGAATCGGCCGAAGAATGCTTTGGTGGCACCTACCCGGCCGATCAGTATTATATTCAAGAGTTACCCGACGCCATTGGAACGCACGCGGTACTCACCGATAACGGCTTTAAATCCTTCTCTCTAATTGAGATCCTCAGCTGGAAATTATCGGTCGATGGCCAATTGCATGGTATGTTGATTGATGACAATCGCGTCACCTCAACGCCCGTACTGCCAGGCGACCGCTGCCTGTTTCCAGCGCAAACGCATCCTGACTTCAAATACTTCTTCCAGCACCGAATTGCCAACAAAATCAAAGAAGAAGACCCAGAAGCCATGGCTGCCATCGCCATGTTAAGAGAGTATTAAAAACACTTCTCAACAACTTTTATTAATGCTTCTCAACAACAAAGAAATACAGCTCACCCTCAGTAAGCTGTTCTTTTAGTGTATGGCCAAGAAAATGGCAAAAATGCACCACATCACGCTCAGTGGTTTGATCCGTAGCGAGCAACAAAACACGCTCGCCAGAATGCGCTTTTGAAACGACTTGTTGCAGCAGCATCAAAGGCTCAGGACACACCAGCCCACGTGCATCCACCCTGTGGTCCACCTCAAACTTCACCAAAGGATCATACTCACTCACAGCACAATCTCCGAACATACTCTCCGAACACAAACACCCTACACAACCTTACAAAAACCACACAGCAAGCCATCTTCCTTTAAAAACGGCAGAGCTATTAAAATGCCATAATCATTAAGCACTTAGCGGGGACGCTATATTTGATGCTTTTTCATTCAATGCTAAGCTATTAAATAAGCCCTAAAGATCAAAAAGAAACCACTAGTTAGCCATGACTTCATATTTAAAGCAAACAGGTTGTACTTTAGTGCTGTTAATTGGCGTTGTCATGTCGCATCCAAGCAGTACTGACAATTCAGCTGTTGCTGATTATCAGCAACGCTATTCAAATGTCACGGCCAAATCGGGACTCAAAGCGCATGTAGATCCCTCCACAGGAAAAATCATCACAAACCCTGAGCCCACTTTGCGATTCGATGCTCGACTCAACACCAGTAGGCCTCAATCGATGGCACCTCTGGTGATGAAAAGCAAGCAACCCCAAGGCGGCACCATTGTCTATTTCGGCAAGCAGCTGCACGCCGGACTTCACGCTCGACAAGACCATGGCCACACTACGGCCGAGTGCCTGATCAACCACGTTCACCCGCCACAGATTAGAACGCCAGACATTCACACATCAGTGCAACCACCTCCAGAGGGGCCTGCTCTGTGAAACGATTCGCCTCAGTGAAACTGCCCTACTCACTAAAAAGAATATGCATCACTCTTTTTACCACGCTGGTGATGCTGAACCCAGTGGCATATGGCAGAGCCACAATTGATTTTATTAATTTAGATGGCCCCGATGAGGGCTTTAATGATACGACCACCGCCACACCTGTTGGTGGCAATACCGGAGTCACCCTAGGTGAGCAGCGCAGAATCGCTTTTGAATATGCCTTGAATACATTTAGAACGGCTTTAAGCAGCGATGTCACCATCGAAATCGCGGCTGAATTTAATAACCTAGTCTGCGGCGATCAAACGGGTAATGTTCTCGCCTGTGCAGGCCCGACATCCGTGCATATCGCCTTTTCTGGCGCACCAGACTCGTCATTGCACTACCCTCAGGCCCTGGCAAATAAACTCAGCGGTAGCGATCAGTGCACCGACGACAGCTGCGGCGCTAATAACAACGAAACGGATTTAATTACCTCCGATATTTTTGCTGAGTTCAACAGCTCTCCGCCTTTTGGTTCTGATTGGTATTATGGGCTGGATGGTAATTCCGATGACACAAACTTTGATTTCGTCACCGTCGCCCTTCATGAACTGTTACATGGTTTTGGGTTTATCTCAATTGTGGGTCAAGGTACAGACTCAGAAGGTAACGGCACCCTCGCATTGTTTTCTTCAAGTGCCGGCTTCGGTGACCCCTACACCAACAATATCTTCTTAGTAAACGGCTCCCCCAGCAATTTTCAAGCAATGTCGGATACTCAACGCTACACAGCCGCGACCTCAACACCCACTTCAGGTCGTTCAGGCATTCCACTTCGATGGAATGGCAGTGCCGCGCTGAGTTTGACGTCTAGTTTTACGTCAGGTGTTGTGGATGCTCAAGGTGTTTCATTTGCCCCCATCTACTCACCCAACCCTTTTGAGCAGGGCTCGTCTTTATCACACGTCTCTTTAGAACTCACTCCCAATGATTTAATGGAGCCTACCTACAATGGCGCCAATCAGTCTCTTGGATTAGGGGGCGCGTTTTTAAGTGATATGGGTTGGGGCAACTACACGGATCTGACGGTCAATATCATTGAAACCTTTAGTCCGATGCCTATATCCTCCACATCTGAATACCTGCTTTTAGTGACCAATAGCGGTTCACAAGCGGCCAACAACACCATTTTAGAATACACACTACCGTCAACAAACACCTCCTTTTTCAGCGTCACAACGAGCCAGGGAAGCTGTACTCCCACAAACCCAACTACAACCCTGACCTGCGATCTGGGTACGGTTGATCTCCTTCAAACCGTCAGTGTAGCAATCAATTTGACTCACGTAGCAACTGGTAGCGTCACTCATTCAGCCACCGTTTATGCCGACATCGTGGATATGGAGCCCAGCAACAATACCAATGAAGTGGAAACACAATTGACCAACGGCAGCGCTTCACTGACACCAAACGCCGGCAGCGACCAAACCGTGGCCGTCAATACGACGGTCACCTTAGATGGGAGCGGAAGCACGGCGACAGCCGGGATTGCCACCTACTCATGGAATCAAATTGGAGGCACCCCTGTGACACTCTCAAACGCTGACACCGCCAGCCCGACCTTCAACAGCGGCAATAGCAGTAATCTTGCAACATTTGCCTTAACGATCACGGACAGCAGCGACCAGAGCGCAACGGACGTCGTGTCTGTACGAGTGAATCTGGAACCCACCTCCGTAGCAGGCAGCAACCAATCCGTCCTGCCTGGGGCAATTGTGACATTAAATGGAAACTTAAGTTCTGATAGCGAAGGCATCGCCAGCTATGAGTGGAGCCAAACGACTGGCTCATCCGTCACCATCAGCCAAACCAGCGCAGACAGCCCCACGGCTACTTTCATAGCACCGTCCCAATTAGGAACTCTTGAATTTTCACTTACCGTGACAGACACCTTAGGCAGTTCAGCATCCTCCTCAATAACGGTCAACGTATCGGCAGATTTCGATAGCATTACGAGCAGCAGTGGCAGCAGCGGACAGATAAGTTGGATTGAGCTACTTTGTTTAATGCTGTTAGGAATAATAAATGCTGTTAGGAATAATAAATGCTGTTAGCCGGCGTATTTTGACTAGAAATACGCCGGCTAGAAGAGCAAACTGAACTTTGAGATTTTGCTAATTACAGCTCGGTTTCTGCTTGAATCTTAGCTTGCAATGCTTTTTGGTCTTCAGTCGGTTGGACCGTCTGAAGTGCCATGATTTTACTCATATCACCATCCACACGCAGCTCACCACTCATAAACCCTTGCATACCAGCAGCCTGATCATTTTGAATCAGAATTTTGAATGCCAAGTCTTTGGTTAAAATCAGGTTAGCAGGGGCATCGGCTTCATGACCTTTGGTAAACAGGCCTTCATTCAGACACATTTGAACAGCAGCATCGCCTTCACCCACAGTGACATTAATTTTTAACCCTTTTAAGTCATCGGCCACACTGATAGAGCCGGCCTCACTTTGCAAAGACTCAACTGCTGAAAACCACTCTTCGGATAAAAACTGAACGGCCATGAACTACCCCTTATACACTGTTGATTATACAAATGGTTAGACAAATTTTGATTAACCAAATTTGACAATTGCCACACGTTGATCGTGAGCAAAATTAAGGCCACGAGACTATAAGATTCGGCCTATACGCGCAACCTTATTTAGACACTGCTGAGCGGTTGACCTTGACTGCAAGGCCTTGCTGAATATTTGACATTCCACTGGATACGATTATCATTACCGACCCTATAGACACGTAGCTCAGTTGGTTAGAGCACCACCTTGACATGGTGGGGGTCGGTGGTTCGAATCCACTCGTGTCTACCATCACATCAACCACATAAAAAACACGTCATATAACAATTCACTTAAACATAAACGGTGTCTTAATGTTTGTGCTCAGGGTAGTAAGCGATTAAGTCGTTAATGTTAGATTCCAGAGCCACAACATACTTCAAATCCGCATTTTGTTTCACCTTCATGGCCGCAACAATCACCGCGTGGTGCTTCTTAAGACGCTCGACATAATCTTTCTGATCGGACTTAACCCGCTGAGTAAGAAAATAATCGCTGATGGTCGCAATCACATTTTGTGCATGCCGCTCTTTGTTCATTACCCAACGTACCAATTGATTATAAGATTGGGCATCTTTCTTTTTAGCGAGTTCAGTGATTTGATTCACCGCTTTTCGAGCGGTAGCGGTATCTTCAAGCATCAGTTTCACTCTGGCATGATCATCATAGATACCGCAAGGCACCTGGCAGTGACTCAATGCAGCGGGCGAATACGTTACAAATAACATTAAAAACAACACCCATACAGAATTCCTTTTCATTAATAAATCTCCTTCAATTGTCTTCACAAGTTGCTTGCACTAATTTCTCTTGCGCTTTAATGTCCTTTCTCGGCGTTCTGCTGCCAGGTTTCATTATCCTATCTAAAGCGGCTTTTGCTTTTCGGCATTGAACAGATTTCACCAAAGCAATTTCCGCTACCTTGATTTTGTCCGGATCCTCAGGATTACGGCAATGTTGCTGCACTCTAGCCTTTGCACGATCTAAATGCTCCGGTCGGTCTCGATCGTTAATGTATGTTCTTTTTCCTTCGTAAGGATCACTGATCCAGCGCGGTTGATAAACCCCATCTTCATCTATTTAAATTGGGGTTCGAGCCCCTAATACCAACACGGCTTGGCGAGCGGCCATACAAGGATCAGAAGAGTAATTCAGGCAATTAGAGACGTCTAGCAAATATTGAGGGTACCACACATAGATGACATTAAAATTATTGAAGCTTTGAGCACGATGAATTAATCGTCAGGCTCGTACCAATACACCCGCTCCCACTCATTATTAACACTCAAATCAACATCATCGAGCGGTTGTTCAGGCCCGACCAGAATCGTTGGCTGATCAGCCTCTGCGGGGAATAATACATTGGGCGTGGGTGGGATGCTCGGCGAACTCAAGGTTCTACTCCGGTCTAACTCATCAATCGTACCATCCGCATTCAAATCTTGAACGGGATTACCGTTAAACAAGCTCACTAAGTACACCTGCCCGAGACCCGTCACCCCTGTACACGCGGAAACACTGGAGCTGGGCGCATAGGTGGTAAAGACAACCATATTATTCAGCGTCACACTAGAAGCCAACACCTTTTCACCCGACGTTGCAAGATCAATGTACCAGCCATTGTTGGCAATATTGGTATCCGTAATATCACTGGTTCGATCGGTCAGATTTAAGTGGGTGAGTCGAGTATAAGTAGAAGGAGCACCAAAGGGGCTGTCTTGGAAAATCACATAGAATCGGTTCTGGCTAGTTTGTTCCAGAGGTTCATTAATCGCCCCCGAGCCGATGCTCACCGCCAAGATTGGATCCCCATTATTCACAAATAACGAAATGTCTGGGCGGAAATAGAAACGTCTGAAGTCGGCACCGGATGCGCCACCAAGATCGGCAATCACGCCACCGGTTACCAGATTCGACGTCGTCTCACCATGATGAATATCGAAGCGCCAGACTTGCCCGCCAGTGTCACCTACGTAAAACTGATCAGCCAAACCATCCTGATTCACATCAATCACTCCTAAATCAGAGGGGATGGCGTACAGCATGTCACTCATCGTGAGCCCTTGACCCACGCCGACAGTAGTACTTGCCATCCACAAACGCTGCCCCGTGGTGGCATCCACCATATAGATGGCATTCCCCATGGCCGCATTGACACGGGTTAAGGGGAAGTTGTCAATGTTGGTATCAAAACCTCCAGCAAACAGTAATACGTCTTTGACTGTACTGCCAATTCGTACTTTGGTTTTAACCGGCTTAGACCAGGTGTACCCTAAGTTAGCAAAATCGCCAGTGCCGCCTTCTATGGTCCACAGCATACTCGGCGCACTGCGATCGGTAACATCCAACGCATAATAGTTACGACCACCGCGACGCATGCCTTGATACAAATATACCTTGTCCACGCTGGTATCGATCGTATTATCCAGCGCAACATCTTGAACCCAAACCACAGGGGAGCCGTCTAAACCATAAGGGTGTGTATAGCTCGCGGTATTTTCATAAAAGGTTTTAATGTTGCCCATCAAATGCTCCGGCATAAAGGCAAAGGTCTCAATACCGGTCGCACTGTTAATCGCGTGCAAAGCACCTTCGTTCGTTCCCACATACAACGTCATATCAGGCGACTCTTCCGTACCACCATAGGTCACAATGGTAGGAATCGAATGCAAAGGATCGCCTAACTGCGTGCGAACTTCTGTCGTACTGGCATCACCATCCCAATCCAACAAATCCACGCCTCGAGCCCATTGTAAAAACGCGGTCCTTTCTGCATCATTCGATGCACCCAGCATCGCATGGGTAATTTCTGAATTACTTTCATGAAAGGCGTTAACACTGTCCGTCAATTCCAATGACGGCGTCCCGGCACCGGAGAGATAGGTGTAAAAATTGCGACTTGACGGGATGTTTTCCGCGACACCACCCAAGGTAACATCATTACCATCGGCCAGGCTGGACCAAAAACTGGTGACATCTTCTTTAAAAAATCCGGTATCGGCATCCACTGCGAGCTGAGAGTTGGCATCGTAAATCAACGGTGGATTACCGAGTAACTGATAGCGTTTTAGGTTACCGGCCCATTTTGGATCCGCACTCGGTTTAAACACGGAAAAGAATATTTCATTGCGGTGATTCAAGCGGTTAAACTGATTCACCGTCGCACCAGGTGAAGTAAAAGTCGTGTTAATCGACAACACATAGCGGAAAATTTCATTTAACGCGGTGACCAACTCTGCGCCTGTACTCGCTGTTTTATACTGACCACCACCATAAGACGCCATATCTTCCATAAATCGTCGGGCCGTACCATTGTCGGCATTAAACGCAATGGCATGTGTTGAAATCGTATTATTCGACGCCGTCAAAGAAGGCGCATGATCCGTGGTGTTTAACCATGCCACTAATGAGCGTGCACACTCCTCATCAGTATTACCGGCATCGGATTCACAACCACCCCCAACATAACTGTTAATGCCCGTCTTCGTCTGCGTATGGGTGTTATCCACATGACCGTCGGTGAGCAAGACAATGTGGCTGTTCTGACAATCATTTTGAATCGGGCTGGTGTAAATAGGCGAACCCGACACAACTTCCGTCTCACAAGCTACATTATCTGAATCACTGGCCAGGCAACCTGTAGGCAAAACATGAGTACCACCCGTATAGGAATCCGCATGCGAAACCCGCTTATAACGCTTTTCAGTATTTCCTTGACGCTGACTGAACAACTCTCGAGAGGCACCATAATACATGGATTCGCCTCGGTAATAGCGAGCGGCCTCGTACAAGGAGTCCACAACAGGGGACCAGGTTCGTGCTTCCAACGAATTAACCGCCGCATTTAAGTAAGTACGGGTAGTGTTGTTACTGGTGTCATAGCCCCCATCAGCAATTTTCAAATACAACTTAGGCGCATAACCAGAGCCACCATCCCAACTAAAAGCACCACGACCACCGGCCCCAGTACTCGTCACCACCAACGTGATTGCATTACCGGAAGCCCAATCAGCATGATCGACCGCATCTTGCACCACCGAAGCAATAGACGGTGATTGATACTGTGTTAGATCCACCCACTCATCCGGCGTCCAACTGACGCTGGAACTAAACAAAGTACGATCGGTGATGTTATCGCGAGATTCCGGAATGCCTTGGGAATTCCCCACATTTTCGGCTTTGATCGTGAAGGTAATCGATCCGGTACTGGTTTCATTATTCCCCGAATCATAACCGTCCGCGCCATATGGGTAGCTGGTTAATTTTAAATACGCTTCTTGGATAGTTGCGCCCTGCAAAATGGGCAGTGCTCGAAACCGAATACCAATAGTATTGTCGGCATCAAAATTCAAACGATCAATATCGTTATCAACGGTACCATTACGCAGCTCAACCGCATCGTCTTCCGTTGCTAAGACCGGCAATTGTACGATGGGGTTTAAGCAGGTCGCAGGGTCGCTTGCGTTATACGTGTAAGACACTCGCAACGTTGGTTTATTGGCTTCACCCGAATCATAACCATATATGGATCGAGCCGAAGTTAAATCACTTGGCGTGATGAAAAAAGACATGGCATTGTTACCACACCATCCGGTAGTGTCGCTCACAACCCGTTGAACCAAGGTGGTCACATCCGGTCCGGTAATGGCTTCATCCACCGCCCAATCATCTGTCACTGTCCAAGTCACCACATCCGAATGTTGCGGACGGCCTAATGCACCTGAAAGATCATTATTCGTAGTTGTAAAAGCCGATGAATTAGCACTGTTTTCCACTTTTACTTGAAAGGTATCCGTACCAGTTTCATTTGCCGAAGAAATAAAGTTGATTTCCGCACTGGTCACGGTCGCGCCTTTGGGAACATCGACGTTCTGGAATCGCAACCCGACAATGTTACTGTCCGCCGTACCGCTGGTCGTTGTATACTTCACATAAAGCTTGGTAGCCGAACCTAAAGCCCCTTGCGTTGACGCATCCGAACTGTCGTACATTGGCCCTTGTCGATCGGTACCACTTTGGTGGGTCATTAACAACACCAAGGCATCTGAAGCCCCCCAATCCGCATGATCGACGATCTCTTGCACCACTGTAGAGATGTCTTCCGAACGATAACTCACCCCATTCGCCCAATCTTGCGACGTATTCCAAACCACAGAAGCCGTAGTGCGGTTACGAGTTCTCAAATCATTTTTAGAACCTGAAAACGCGGCAGGATCATTATCGCTTTGCCCTTCAACCAAAATACTCGCCGCCCCCGAATCATTATCATCGGATGTAAACACGACACGCGCCTCGGTAATGGTAGCTCCCACTGGAATGCCTGTATTATCGAATCGCAACGCATTTAAATAACCGCTGTTTAACCGAAAGCTGGAACT
>CAZECE010000117.1:0-11339 GCA_964510525.1 uncultured Pseudomonadales bacterium
AGGGTTGTGTTAAGTAAGAAAACGAGAGAACGAGAGAAAGGAGCTTATGGCAAATCAAAGTGAACAAACAATGTTGGTTGGTTTAGACGTAGGGACGTCAAAAGTTACCGCTTTGGTGGGTGTGCTTCACATTGATGACACCATTGAAATCATTGGGGTTGGTTCCCATCCCGCTAATGGCATGAAAAAAGGTGTGGTCGTTAATATTGAAGGGATGACTCAGTCGATCGAGCGGGCTGTCGAAGAAGCGGAGCTTATGGCGGGTTGTCAAATCCATGCGGTGTATGCAGGCATAGCCGGTAGTCATATCAAAGGTATGAATTCTCATGGGATTGTGGCAATTCGTGATCGAGAGGTGACGGATGTGGATATTGAGCGAGTGATTGATGCGGCTCAAGCTGTTGCGATTCCGGCGGATCAAAAAGTACTGCATATATTACCTCAAGAATATTTGATTGATGAGCAGGAAGGTATTCGAGAGCCTTTGGGGATGTCTGGAGTTCGGCTGGAGTCTAAAGTTCACCTGGTAACCGGTGCGGCCAATGCGGCCAATAACATTGAAAAATGTGTGCGACGTTGTGGCTTAGAGTTAGAAGCCATTATTTTAGAGCAGCTGGCTTCGAGTTATACGGCGTTGACGCAAGATGAGAAAGAGTTGGGTGTGTGTCTGGTTGATATTGGGGCGGGTACTTCGGATGTGGCGGTTTTTACAGGGGGCTCCATTCGATTTTCCAGCGTGATTCCGATTGCGGGTAATCAAGTCACTAATGACATTGCAATGGCTTTGCGGACTCCTACCGTCAATGCCGAGCAGGTGAAAATTGAGAACGGCTGCGCGTTAGTGCAAATGGCTTCTAGTGAAGAAACAATCAAGGTGCCCAGTGTTGGGGATCGGCCTGACCGCAGTATTTCTAGACAAGCTTTAGCTGAAGTGATTGAGCCAAGGTATGAAGAATTGTTTACCTTGATTGCAGGTGAATTGCGTAGAAGCGGTTTTTCGGATTTATTGGCAACAGGTGTTGTTTTGACGGGTGGGGCTTCCAAGATGCTTGGCGTGGTTGAATTAGCCGAGGAAGTGTTTAATATGCCGGTTAGGCTAGGGTGTCCTCAAGGCGTGTCCGGGCTAGAGGATGTTATTCAGGATCCAGCCAACGCAACGGGTGTTGGGTTGTTGCATTATGGTCTTGAGCAGATGCGTCAGGGATCGGGTTTTGAAAGAGGGCGCAGAGAAAGCATCAAAGGCATGTTTGGTCGAGTGAAGCAGTGGATGGCGGGTAATCTTTAAATTTGAGAATGCTGTCAATGTTTAATTGCTTTTTTTGTATATAGTTGGTTTGGATGTTTTTTAAGGGAGTTTCGAATGTTTGAGTTAATTGATAACGTACCGCAAAGCGCTGACATTAAAGTGGTTGGTGTCGGAGGTGGTGGTGGTAATGCTGTTCAGCACATGCTCACCAATAATATTGCCGGTGTTGATTTTGTTTGTGCCAATACGGATGCTCAGGCGTTAAAAAATATTACAGCGAAAACTATTATTCAGCTTGGTGGGCAGGCGACTAAAGGTTTAGGTGCTGGTGCTAACCCTGAAGTGGGGCGCGCGGCCGCTTTGGAGGATCGAGAATGTTTGCAAGAGGTGCTGGCTGGTGCCGATATGGTGTTTGTGACGGCTGGTATGGGTGGCGGTACAGGTACCGGGGGCGCACCTGTAGTGGCTGAGGTGGCTCGAGAGCTTGGTATCTTGACGGTTGCGGTTGTTACCAAGCCTTTTCCATTTGAAGGTCGTAAGCGACGCAAAATTGCTGAAGAGGGCATTATTGCTTTGTCTGAGCATGTTGATTCTTTGATTACGATCCCGAATGAAAAATTGCTGCAAGTGTTGGGTTCTAACATCAGTTTAATGGATGCCTTTAAGGCAGCGAACGATGTTTTGTTGGGTGCTGTGCAAGGCATTGCTGATCTGATTGTTCGCCCTGGGATGATTAATGTCGATTTCGCTGATGTTCGTACCGTGATGTCTGAGATGGGCATGGCGATGATGGGGACTGGTATTTCTCGAGGTGAGGAGCGTGCTCGAGAAGCGGCCGAAGCCGCCATTCGAAGTCCATTGTTAGAGGATGTGAATTTACAAGGTGCTCGGGGGATTTTGGTGAATATCACCGCGGGTGAGAATTTGTCCTTGGGTGAGTTCTCTGAAGTGGGTGATACTGTTGAAGAATTTGCTTCTGATAATGCCACCGTAGTTGTGGGCACAGTGATTGACCCTGAAGTCGGCGAAGACCTAAAAGTGACCGTAGTGGCCACTGGGCTTGGTCAGATAGGTGAAGGTCATTTGGCGGTTAAAGAAAGTGCGGCTATTAAGCAAGATGGCAGTGTTGATTATAAGCAGATGGATCGCCCAACTGTTTTTAGGCAGCAAAAGACGGCTCGACCTCAAGAAGAGGCCGTGGCGACCGAGGTTGCAGAAGGTGAGCAGAAAGAAGAGCTTGAGTATTTAGATATTCCTGCTTTTTTGCGTCGTCAGGCGGATTAAGGTAAGAAATAAATCTTCTTTTGTTATGAAAGTGTTACTCAGTTCGAAAAGATACCAAATGCTGTTAGGAAAAAAACCTAAATTTTGGTAGCATTTCCAACCTGTGCGCTTATAGCCTTTATTACGCAATGATTCAGTTCATAGTCGAGCGGTTATTGAGTCAGTTTGAGCTTCGTATTCTCAATTATAAGCGCTCTCAACGATTTTTTAGGTATATAAATCTGAGAGGCTTATAATTTTGATTAAGCAAAGGACCATCAAAAACGTTATCAGAGCCACTGGTATCGGTTTGCATACCGGCCAAAAGGTGTTTGTGACGTTGCGCCCTGCTCCTGTTAATACGGGTATTGTTTTTTGCCGGGTGGATTTGGACCCTGTTGTGTCCATTCCTGCCCGTTCGAGCTTCGTGGGAAATACCCGCTTATCAACGACGCTTGAGCATGACGGGGCAACGGTTTCGACCGTTGAGCACTTGTTGTCTGCGATGGCTGGCTTGGGTATTGATAATGCCTTTGTTGATTTAACGGCTTCCGAAGTACCAATTATGGATGGTAGTGCCGGCCCTTTTGTTTTTTTGTTGCAGTCTGCAGGTTTGCACGAACAGGCGGCACCGAAAAAGTTCATACGAATCAAACGTAAAATCTGTGTTGAAGATGGTGATAAGTCCGCTACCTTCTTGCCTTACGATGGATTTAAAGTCAGTTTTGGCATTGACTTTGATCACCCTGCATTTGCTGGCAGGGCTCAAACGGTGAGTGTTGATTTTTCTAGTACCTCGTTCGTTAGAGAGGTGAGTCGTGCTCGAACCTTTGGTTTTATGCGCGATTTAGAGCATTTGAGGGCTAATAATTTGGCACTTGGTGGCAGTGTCGATAATGCGATTGTGGTCGATGATTATCGGATCTTAAACGAAGACGGTTTGCGGTATGAAGACGAGTTTGTTAAGCACAAAGTCTTAGATGCTATTGGTGACCTGTATTTGCTGGGTCATAGTTTAATTGGTGAATTTCGTGGCCATAAATCCGGCCATGCCTTGAATAATAGGTTGATCAAAGCCTTGTTAGAAGATGATCAAAGCTGGGAGCTGGTTAGTTTTGATCAAAATGATGCACCTATCTCCTACAGTCGTCCCATGGCTGTTGAAGCTTAAAACTCACTTTTCGTCATGCCAGGCTTGACCTGTCATCCAATGGGCGATGTATAGATCTTCAAAAGTATTGGCTGACTTCAGTTCGATTTGCTCACGCTCTCAAATCAAGTTTTGCTCGCTGTTAACTGATCGATTAGAATACGCGCTCTTTTGGATTTTGGTAGCGTGGGTTTTAGTATGAAGCTAGCGGCAATTCGTTCGGCATTTATCAATTTTTTTGCAGATAAAGAGCACAAACATGTGCCCAGCAGTGCTTTAGTGCCCGCCAATGACCCTACGTTGTTATTTACTAATGCGGGCATGGTTCAGTTTAAAGAGTATTTTTTAGGCCAAGAAAAACCGCCTTACCCCAGTGCTGTAACCTCTCAGAAAGTCGTGCGTGCGGGAGGTAAACATAATGATTTGGATAATGTCGGTTATACCGCTCGACACCATACGTTTTTTGAAATGCTAGGCAACTTTAGCTTTGGCGACTATTTCAAAGAAGCGGCAATTGCTTACGCTTGGGAATTCATTACCGAGGTATTGAGTATTCCTAGGGAAAAATTGTGGGTGACGGTTTATACCACGGATGATGAGGCTTTTGATATTTGGCATCAGCAAATTGGGTTACCTAAAGAGAGAATCATTCGTTTAGGAGAAGCCGATAATTTTTGGTCTATGGGGGATACCGGCCCTTGCGGACCCTGCACTGAAATTTTTTACGATCATGGTCCGGAAGTGCCAGGCGGATTGCCGGGGAGTCCAGAAGAAGACGGCGATCGCTATATTGAAATTTGGAACATTGTCTTTATGCAGTATGAGCGCCATGCTAATGGAGACATGGAGCCCTTACCCAAACCTTCTGTTGATACTGGGATGGGGCTTGAGCGTATTGCGGCCGTGATGCAAGGGGTTCACAGTAACTATGAAATCGATCTTTTTCAGTCCTTAATCTCACAAATTGCGGATTTGTTTCCAGGTATTGAAGACTTGCAGGCTAAATCTTTGCGAGTCATTGCAGACCACATTCGAGCCTGTGCTTTTTTGATTGTTGACGGCGTTTTACCTTCTAACGAAGGGCGTGGTTATGTGTTGCGTCGCATTATTCGTCGTGCTGTAAGACACGGTCAAAAGTTGGGAGCCGATAAGCCCTTTTTTCATTTTTGTGTTCAGCCTTTAGTGGCACAAATGGGTGAGGCGTATTCTGATTTAGCGGTGGCTTCAAAGCAAGTTGAGACGGTTTTATTGCGTGAAGAAACCCGTTTTTTGGAAACCTTAGAACAGGGACTGAAAATTTTATTAAAAGAAATGGAGCCCATTTCATCACAAGAGGGTCAGCAGGAGCTGTCAGGTTTAGTGGCATTTACTCTTTATGATACGTATGGTTTTCCATTGGATTTAACCAACGACATCGCACGTGAGCATGGGGTGGTTGTCGATCAGATTGGTTTTGAAAAAGCTATGGCAGAACAAAAAGCGCGATCAAAAGCCCACTCGGGTTTTTCCAGTGACGAATTTTATCGGCGTATCGACGTAGAGACCCCGACGGAATTCTGTGGTTATGACGATCTGAATAAAGAGAGCGAGTTATTGTTGTTGCTGGATGAACAAGGGCGGTCGGTTGAGCAGTTAAACGCAGGTCAAGCCGGTAGTCTGGTGTTATCTTTAACGCCTTTTTATGCAGAGTCGGGCGGTCAAATTGGTGATGTAGGTCGAGTGTCGACGCGAGAGGGCACAGCGCTTTTTGAAGTCACTGGTACGCGCAAACAAGGTAAGGTGTTTGTCCATGAGGGAACGGTGCTTCAAGGGCCTTTTTCTGTGGGGCAACAAGTGTCGGCTGCTGTTGACCCGAATAATCGTTCGGATATCAAAGCCAATCACTCGGCAACGCATTTATTGCATGCGGCGTTGCGTCAGGAGTTGGGAATTCATGTACAACAAAAAGGTTCTTTGGTGACGTCTGAGCGCTTACGATTTGATTTTTCTCACGATGCGCCTTTAACGTCTGATCAGCTCAACACTATTGAACGCTTGGTGAATCAGCAGATTTGTGCTAACACGGCCGTTCAAGTTGAGAGTATGGCCATGGAAGCCGCTTTGGATAAAGGGGCCATGGCTCTTTTTGGTGAAAAGTACGAAGACGAAGTGCGTGTTTTGTCTATGGGGACCAATAATTTCTCGATTGAGTTATGTGGTGGAACACATGTGTCTCGTACGGGTGAGATTGGGTGTTTCCAAATTGTCAGTGAAGCCAGTATTGCATCCGGTGTTAGGCGCATAGAAGCCATTACTGGCCTGAAGTCTGTAACCGAGCTTCAGCAATCCAGAGCGGTGCTGCAAGAAGCGCAGAGTTTATTAAAAGCCAAGTCTGAGCAGTTGATCGCGAAAATTTCAGATTTGATGGATCAAGTGAAGCAACAAGAACGCGCTTTAGAAAAGTTAAAAGTCTCGCAGGTGTCGTCGGGTGCCAATGACTTAACAAGCCAGGCGGTTCGAATAGAGGACAGGGCGTTGCTTGTGGTTCGAGTGGCTGATGAGCTTGATGCCAAACAATTGCGAACGGTGGTCGATCAATTGAAACAAAAACTAGGTCGGTCCATTGTTGTTTTAGCCAGTGTTCAAGGGCCAGAAAAAATACAAATGGTGGCTGCTGTTGAGAAAACCCTGATTCCACAATTTAAGGCTGGAGACATTATTGGTCATTTGGCCCGTGAATTGGGAGGTAAAGGTGGTGGTAAGCCGGAATTGGCTATGGCGGGTGGAAAAAATGTGGCTGGGCTATCCAGTGCCTTACAGTCGTTGCAAGAGCAGTTAGTGAAAGAATTGGAAGCTCAGCCGGCTTAAGTAATGACAGTTTTTAGTTAGATTTATCGTTTTAAAGAGAGCAGTAATTACATGGCGTTGTTTGTACAAAAATTTGGTGGCACCTCTGTGGGTTCTGTCGAGCGAATTAAAGCGGTGGCCGATCGGGTTTCAGCAACCGTTGCTGAAGGGCACCAGGTGGTGGTGGTGGTCTCAGCGATGAGTGGTCGAACTTCCGAATTGTTGGCGCTCTCCGAGGCGATCACTGCTGAACCGGACGCCGATGCGCAAGACATTGTGCTCAGTACGGGTGAGCAAGTCACCGTTGGGCTGCTAGTGATGGCGTTGAGGGCTTTAGGTTGTTCGGCCGCAGGGGTGTGCGGTTGGCAGATTCCGATTCAAACGGATGATAGCTTCGGGAAGGCTCGGATTCTTCACATTGACCAAGAAGCCATTTTTGAGCGATTGCAAAAACATAAAGTGTTGGTTGTGGCTGGGTTTCAAGGCGTTACCGAGTCTCAGCAAATCACGACTTTAGGACGTGGAGGGTCGGACACTTCGGCTGTTGCTTTAGCTGCTGCGTTGCGTGCCGATGAATGCCAGATTTTTACGGATGTTGATGGGGTTTATACCACAGACCCCCGCGTGGTGCCTGAAGCTCGACGATTGGAGCAGATTACTTTTGAAGAAATGCTCGAAATGGCAAGCTTAGGGTCGAAAGTATTGCAAATCCGATCGGTTGAGTTTGCGGGTAAATTCCGAGTGCCGTTACGGGTTTTATCGAGTTTTGAGCCTGGGCCGGGGACGTTAATTACGCTCGAAGCGACGGCGCCTAATTTTACTGAGGAAAATTTTGTGAATGTTGAAACCCCTGTTGAGAATAATCGAATGGAGCAACCCTTGATTTCAGGTATTGCGTTTACCAAAGATGAAGCCAAAATTGTGGTGCGTGGTGTGCCGGATCAGCCGGGGATTGCGCACAAAATTCTGGGGCCTGTGGGCGAAGCCAATATAGAAGTAGATATGATTGTGCAGAATATTGGTGCTGATCAAACTACTGACTTTACTTTCACTGTCGCCCGGCAGGATTTTGAAAGAGCGGTGGCTTTGTTGGAAACCGTGGTTCAAAAAGTTGGTGCTGAGGCCGTTATGGGTGATGATAAAATTGCCAAAGTGTCTTTGGTCGGGGTGGGCATGCGATCTCATGCAGGTATTGCCAGCCGAATGTTTGAATTATTGGCTGAAGAAAATATCAATATACAATTAATTTCCACCTCTGAGATTAAGATCTCTGTGGTCATTGATGTGAAATACCTTGAGTTGGCTGTTAGAACTCTGCACGCCGGTTTTCAGTTAGACGCGCAACAAGCGTTGTAATTTCACTACAAAACCAAAATAAAACAAAGAGTTGTTACTCCTTTTTCTCTCAAATGCCTCTTACAATGGGTTTTTTGGTTATGGTATGGCAAATTGCCAACCTTTTTGGTCTATACCGTGTTTACAAAATAGATGCATAAAGTGCTTTAAATTTAACCAATTTAAACAATACTGTTAGGGTGTGTTCTTGTTTTGTGCAGATGTTCTGTATTTTTATGCGAGCGCATCGCTGCATAATGTAGCCAAGTGTTTTTGGATTAGGATAGATTTGGCAAAGGAGTAACTCAGGATGTTGATTTTAACCCGCCGGGTAGGAGAGACCCTGATGATTGGTGATGAAGTGACGGTCACTGTATTAGGGGTCAAAGGTCACCAAGTACGTATTGGCGTCAATGCTCCCAAGCATGTCGCTGTACATCGAGAAGAAATTTACCACCGTATTGCTGAAGAGAAAGCTCAAGAATCAGACTCTGAATAATTCTTGAGCTTTATGTTTCTGAAGCTTGATGCACCAAAGAAGCTTTATTCTTAAGCGAATAGATTCAATTGTCTTTGGTATTTTTTGAGTGCTTTCAAGCACCACGTTTTTCTTGTTTTTCCTCTTATATTTTTTGTTCATCGTGGTATCATGCCCTGCTCTGGAGAGGTGGCCGAGTGGCTGAAGGCGCTCCCCTGCTAAGGGAGTATGGGTTAACACTCATCGAGGGTTCGAATCCCTCTCTCTCCGCCAGAGAGAGCATGTTATTGCTCTTATCTATTGGATGCGCCCGTAGCTCAGCTGGATAGAGTACCTGGCTACGAACCAGGTGGTCGGAGGTTCGAATCCTTCCGGGCGCGCCATTTAAATCAAAGAGTTACTTTTTTTATTTTTGGCCACCAAACTCCTTTTTCTATTTTTCCCCTTCCTGCACCAACACTGCACCTACAAATTAATGATGTTTTGTGATTTTCCGATAGCAAAATCGAACTTGTTTTGATCCCATTTGATTGTAAGACACTCAATATCCTTTTGTTTTGAAATTTTATAGATCTCTTTTAGTGAATTTTTTGAACAACGATCTCCACATATAACTGCTTTAAGGCAGTGACTAACATCAACAAAGATTTCTTCTATTTGGGAATCTTCGTTTAAAGAATATGCGTACAATCTGTACTCATTTTCATCCTTATAATCTTTATCTTTAGTGAATAAAGTTTCTTTATAAGTTTGAGCGAAGATGTCATCAATATTATTTCTATCGATTTCGCTCTTAATTTTTAATGTAGGCCATTTGATATCACCTGGGTTTTTGTATTCTATTTTTTTGTGCCAGAGAAAAAAGTTTTCTTTTGAAGCCACATTTTTCATGTTTTTAATTAAGTCTGCTTTAGAAAAAACAAGGCAAGTTCCATTGTGGCTATCACCATATTGTTGCCACATCCGTGATTTTAGGTGACCAAATTTAGTGGGGGGACTGGTGTTGTTACTTTGACAAAACGAGCAAAAAAATAATTTTTTTTTGAACTTTTCTCTGATTTCTTCGCGGGTTTGTGTCACATTCGTTTTTGTTGATTGTCGATGCATTAAGTTAATCAGCTTAGTTTTGTATTCATGAGGATCACCTGCTTGACTTAGTAGGCTTAACTTAAGTTGCATTTTGGGTATTATGTAATCTTTGGCGGTCTCAAATTTTGTATAATGAAAGAGCACTTCATTCGTTTTAATTAAATCCAAAATACATTGCATTATCTGAACTTCCTTATTTTGTCTTGCTTTTGAATATTTTTAAAACCAATCATCCATGGACTCACCAAGCAGTTTGAACTTGTGTGCGACGCCCATCATGGAGCGGTTTTCAAGGGCATCATGTTCATTGAGTAATCTCTGAAATGTTTTCCAGTGCATTCCTTTGGGTTTTTCATCACCTCTTAAATTGTAAATGCCTGGTTGCCATCCTAACCGCTCGCGAATTTTGTTAGCTTTTCTCGCATATCTATCATAGTCCTCTTCGCGTTGAGAGCTGTATACCAAGTGAAGGCAACTTCGACATGCAAAGACTCGGCTGCTGTATAAAATTGCAACTCGTTTATGACAGCCTACAGCCGGGCATAAAAACCATGGGCGTTCTCCACCCAGATGGCAATTTGTCCAATCCAGGAAAACGGGGTAATTAAAATCTTCCCATTCCTCGCTATGAGCTTTGTGACGATAAATGAGTATTACTTTTTTTGGGTATGTTTGGATTTTAATATCTGAAATTTTTTCGCCATTACGAGACCAACTCCAATTAAACGTCTGGTTTGGTTCTAACAACTGCCGTTTGTTAAGTTCTCTGATATCGAGTTTGCAATAACTCTCGACGGTGCTCTTTGCACCCCAATACCAGTATCGTCCACTACCGTTACCGCCCATATTGCGCTCTCTTTTTTTACCGAAATCAATTGATAATTTTAAGTTTCAGCCTGGATGTTTTTGGCTGTCTCTTGGTGCCCTGGTACCGCACTGGATAGGTTTAAAAACTTCACAATAACGCTCGGAAGAATCCCACAGCCCTGCTATGGGTTCAGGTTGATTTTTATGACAGCGTCCAAGGTTAGGATGATTAATTCGTTGAAAATAATTGCAGCTTTCACAGTTAACTAAAGCGGGTCTTGGAAAAGGTTGGTTTTTAGCATGAACGAAACACCACGGGCAGCCCTCAACAATCCCTTCATGCCACAGCCATACTGGACCACAGTTTTTGCAATAGGCACTCTCTTTGTAGGATTCAGGAACAATACCACTCATCATAGCGTTGAATTGATCTAGTGATTTCACAATCTCCGAAAGCTCTTTTAGATCCATATCCCCAGTCGACCAGCGGTCGATGTCTTCTCGAGTGAGTTCCGAAATTATTTTTTTGGGTGTTAAGTCTAAGTCTTTACAAATTGTGGATAAATCTTCGAGTAATTTCGAATATTCTTCCCCCTTATCTTGGTTCGCAGAATGCGCACAATACGCAGAACTATGTGATTCGAACTCTTTTTGCGTATTATGCGTATTCTGTGTGGGGGCAGTGTTTCCTATTTCCTCAACACCAAGAACTTTGCGCCATCTCATTTCCATTCACCGACAAATTCTGGTCTGACCAATACAGTTGGTGAGGGTGGTCGGCCTGGTCCTTCTGTCTCTGGTTCTAAGATGGTCACATAGCCTCGTTCTTGAAGTGTATTTAAAGCTTCGCGTACTAGCGTAGTTTTTGTAAAAGATCCTCTCAGGTTATTGAACGCATCTCTTATTGAAAACTGTTCGAGCCGTTGCCTTTTAATCCAGTGCCAAACTTTTTGAGCATCTGCAATCTCTTTATTATTGCCCATTAAGCTCATGGCGGCGTGGGTATGCTTTGAAAAGACAGACATTAAATTAAGTGCTGAATTCATGGTTTCTTCCGTTATCTCGGCCTCCCATGGTGTACCGTGGGCGTGTTTAATTCCATGAAGAACACCTGCTAACCGAGCCGCAGCTCCTGGTGCTTTGCC
>CAZECE010000118.1:0-8989 GCA_964510525.1 uncultured Pseudomonadales bacterium
AAACTGCCCGCAAGGACTCAACAGCAAGGCTTTACACTCATCGAGCTGATCATGGTCATCGTGATTCTTGGTGTGCTTTCCGCATTCGCACTGCCCAGATTTGGGGATTTAAGCGGTAACGCTGAACTGTCAGCCATTCAGGGTGCCAGAGCAGCCGTTCAATCGGCTTCAGGTATCGCTCACGCTCAAGCGATCGTTGAGAGTCAAACAGGTGCCACAGGCCAGGTCACTCTTGAAGGTTTGGTTGTTCAGATGGTGAATGGCTACCCTTCTGGTGATAATGCCGATGATATTGATGAAAGTGGTGCAAACGATGCGCTAGGCATATCAACGGGTTATGATAATACCATTTGTGGTGTTGCTGGCCTGGCCTCTGCCGATTTTACTTGCTCTGATGCGCTGGTTAGTGGGGATCAAGTTTTAACTGTTACTTTAGTAGCAAACACGGGCTGCACATTTACATATACGGAGTCTGATGGCACATTACCGGCCACTGTCAGTCCTGCCGCTTGCTCATAATCAACACTGTACTGGTGTAACAAATTCGTAGAACAGATTTGTTACACCAGCACTTCGAAATCACTTTTATATTTCACCCGCTTTATACCAACACCCAATCATTGACAGTTGTTTCGACCAAACCTAAAACCTTGAGCTAAATTTATATAAGGGCAAAAAAAACCTCAAGGTCGCATACTTCATGGCAGAACAGCACTACAACGAATCCGGCTTTACGATGATCGAGCTGATCATGGTGATCATCATCGTGGGTATTCTCGCTGCTTCCGCCCGTGCCCTACTCAACACCGAAGCCTTTGAACAACGCTACTTTGCCGATGACACCTTACAAGCGATGCGCTTTGCCCAGCAAATTGCCATTACTCAAGGCTGTGCTGTTCAACTTGAGCTGAATAATAACGATGGGTTTTACCTCAAACAAGACGCCGATTGCGGCGTCGACGACACCCCCGACTTCACTCACACCAACTACCTCAACCGCCCCACCAGCACCGATGACTACACCAACACCGACTGGCCCGACGGCGTAACACTGACCGAAAATGACGCCACTTTGCCAGCCGCCGATTCGAATACCGGCCAATCCACCGTGGTGTTTTACCCCCAAGGATGGGCGTGTGTAGCCGATGGCAGCTCGGCGGAAGAATACACCTACGATTTTACCTCGACCTTTACCATTTCACTCAACCTGGTTTGCGCCACTGGGTTCAGCTATGAAGGGTAATCATTTCATCCAACAACCCAATGCCGGCTTTACGTTGGTTGAGATCATTATCTCAATCGTACTGGCAGGCATTATTGCCGTCGGAGTTATTCAAGTGGCCGGGCAAATGACCAGCCGCTCGGCCAATCCGATGATTCGCTACCAAGCCGTTGCGATTGCAGAAAGTTATCTGGATGAGGTCCTCGCCCGCGAATTCACGATCAACCTCTCCAGTACCGAGTGTGATAATACCGGCCTCACCCGATCACAATTCACCAGCATTTGCCATTACCACAACCTCAACGACAACGGCGCCAAAGACCAAGTCGGTGACGACATCGACGGCTTGGGCAACTACAACGTCAGTGTCACCGTCGCAGAAGCCACCCTAGGCTCAGGCAGTGATACCATTCGTCAAGAAGACAGCCATTTGATCACCGTGACGGTCACCGCACCCGGCAACACATCCGTCTCGGTCAGCGCATACAGGACAAACTTCTGATGGCACAGCTTAAGCAAACTCATTTAAACGCCTCAATGCCCGCCCAAGGCTTTACCTTGGTCGAATTGATCATCGTTATTTCATTAATGGGCACCATGGTCGCCATCGTGGGCGTTTTCATGTCCCGCCCTTTCCAAGCCTATGAAGATCAAGCCAACCGATCCAACCTGGTCACAATCGTCACCTCCGCGCTGGTCAACATGAAAAGAGACGTCAATCAAGCCGTACCCAACAGCCTCAGGGTCAACACCAGTGGCAGCGTCAGTACCCTGGAATTCATGAGCATTACATCTGGAGGGCGTTACCGCTACAGCGCCAGTGCCGATGATGAGGCGTTATCCCCAAGCATGGCCGACGCTCAATTTCACAGCCTCGGCAACATCTCAGCACCATCGACAGCAACCGACGCGGTTAACCGCTTGGTCGTTAACCCCCTAGACACCAACAGGCTCTACGAAGCCGCCGCTGATACCGATGCCGATACCGACCCCGAAGGCATCATCACGCCGATGGATGCCAACCCTGACTCAACGGCCATCTCCATCACCCACACTCCCGACGCCGCAACCACAAACCCAGAAGACGATTTACTGCTCGACAACACCTATCAATTCGATCCCATTGGCAACGGCTCATTCCGCAAACGCTTTTACATTACCGATTCCCCGATGATGTACCGCTGCGATACCGGCACTGGGGAACTAAGACGCTACCGCTATTACACACCCGCCGCCACAGGCGGCACCACCACACCGAGTGACGCAACCCCCACGACTGGCAATTTAGTGATTAACAATCTGTCTTTTTGCAGCATCAAATACGACCCCGGCACCGCCACCCGATCCGGAGTCGTGACCATCACCTTAGGTGTTTCGATCAATAATGAAGAGGTGCGCATGGTGCAACAGTTACAAGTGAGTAACGCGCCATGACACGACAGACGCCACTCACCCAACACAACGGCTCAACAAAAAACCGGTTTAATCAGGCCCAACGCGGTGTAGCCCTAATGACGATGATCTTCATTCTGGTGGTGATGGGCTCCGCCGTGACCTTTATGGCCCGATTGAGCCTGACGCAAAACTCCGCCACTAGCCAAGCCGTTCTGGCATCAAGAGCCAAGTATGCCGCCATGTCGGGTATTTTTTGGATGGCGTATCAACTGAACTGGAACACAGAATCAACAGGAGATGCCTCCGATGCCACCGATGGTGATTCAGCCTGCACCAGCTCTGATGATGAGGTCATCAACAATTTAGCGGGTGATTTAAGTGGTTTTACCGTGACGGTCAACTGTGATTCCTCTCAATACACTGAAGGCAGTAATACGATTTACATCTTCAACGTCACCTCAACCGCCGAATTCGGCTCCCTAGGCGACGACAACTACGCCTACAAACAAGTCACCGTGGTTATGGAGCGCCAGGAATAATCTCTTAAAATGCCAAATCCCTCACACAAAAACTCCCGAGGGTATACATCGTGCTTATAGCAATCTGCCTGCTGTTATGTCTTAATAGCGACCTCACGTACAGTAGACAAGGAGATCAACCAATGAACAATTTTTACAAAATGCTGTTAAACGCTATTATCGTTTCTTTATTCGCCATTTCATCCGCGTGGGTTTCAGCAGAAACCAAACCCCAACTGCCTGAACAAGCTGCCGAAGCGGCTAAAGAAGCCACAGAACAAGCCAACGCATTCATCGAAACCGTCAACATCAACAAAGCCGATGCAGCCACTTTAGCCAAGCTGTTAAACGGCGTTGGTGAGAAAAAAGCTCAAGCCATTGTTGCGTTCCGCGAAGCCAATGGCCCATTCAAAAGCGCTGAAGAACTGACTCAAGTCAAAGGCATCGGCGAAGCCACTCTGGCCAAAAACAAAGCAGCGATTGTTTTGGAGTAATCTTTACATTCTCTGCAAAAAGGGCTGCCATTTTGGCAGCCCTTTTTTTATTGACACACGTCACCCCATTTTCGAAACACGTCACCCCATTTTCAAAACACGTCACCCCAGACTTGATCTGGGGTCCAGAGCCGGAGGCACTTAGCTCGATGCTGCCAGGAGCTGGGCTATGAGTGCTTACCCATGGATTCCAGGTCAAGCCTGGAATGACACGAATAAACTTCGGTACTTAGCACCCCATTTTCAAAACACGTCACCCCATTTTCGAAACACGTCACCCCAGACTTGATCTGGGGTCCAGAGCTGGAGGCACTTAGCTCGATGCTGCCAGGAGGTGAGCTATCAGTGCTTACCCATGGATTCCAGGTCAAGCCTGGAATGACTGGAACAAACTTCGGTAATAGCACCCCATTTTCGACACACGTCACCCCAGACTTGATCTGGGGTCCAGGGCTGGAGCCACAGAGTGAGACGATTACTCATACTCAGCTTATGAGTTCTTACCCCTTGATTCTGAATCAAGTTCAGAATGACGATAAAGCCAAATCCGCCAACACTTTTTCCACCGCCTTTTGAGGATCACTTGCCTGCGTGATCGGCCTACCCATCACCAAATAAGTACTCCCATTCACTATGGCTTCTTTTGGAGTACACACTCGCTGTTGATCATCTTTTGAATTAGGTTCCGCGGCTTTGGCAAACCGAATACCTGGGGTCACCAAGGTAAAAGCCCTCCCAAACGACGAGCGAAACAATGGCGCTTCTTGCGCACTGGCAACGCAACCGTTCAACCCCACCCCCTGACACAAGTTCGCCAAACGCATTACGTGATCTTGAAGCCCAGACTCAACGCCCGTCTCCGCCAATTGCGTGGCATTCATGCTGGTCAGCACCGTAACGCCAATCAATAAAGGCGCATGAGATTTCTCTTGAACGGACATCACAGCGGCATGCAGCATCGACCGACCACCCATTGCATGCAAGGTCAGCATCCAAACCCCTAAGTCCGCCGCAGAAGCCACCGCACCGGCAACCGTATTCGGAATATCAAAGAGCTTGAGATCTAAGAAAACCTCAAACCCCAAAGCTTGCAACTGCTCAACCACCGACGGGCCCGCCGCAATAAACAGCTCCTTGCCCACCTTAACCCGACACTGCTGAGGATTTAACTGTTTGGCCAGTTCCAGTGCCTGCGCCGAGGTAGCGCAATCAAGTGCGACGATTAATGGTGATGCCAATAAAGACGAAGTTGAATTCAATGTTGATTCCTTCTTAAAGCAATTAATGAAAACTCACACCAAATGCGACTTCAAGCTGCCCCATTGCTGGCAGCTGGGACAATTCCAATAAACAGACTGCCCCTCAAAACCGCAATGTTGACACTTATAATGAGCCTTCTTTGCAAATAGCGCTTCAATGCGTTGCTGCCAAGCCAACTCACTCTTCTCACTGTTCGCTGGTTGCGATAAATCCATCCGCTGAGGCAAATCAGCCGCCAGGCCCTCTAAATACTGACCATAAGCCTCTTCTCGATCCAACGCTTGATAAGACGCCTTCATCATGCTCAAAACATCTGAAAAATACGCGAGATTCGAGGTTTCTAAACGCTGTAAAAACTTTAACGCACGCCGAAAATTTTGCCCATCAAAAGCGAGTACGCCCAACCCATAACAAGCACGAATGGATTCGCCATCTAACCTTAGGGCTGATAAATAGTGGCGTTCCGCATCGTCGGTTCGACCATCTGCTTTGGCCAGCTCCGCCAACTCACAGCGGTAATGCGCCAACACACTGGGAATGCCCGCAACCCCTAACTTTAATAGGGATTCAGCAACCGAAATAGCATGCTGCCACTCTTTCTCTTGCTCATACAAATTTTGCAAATGTCGCAAAGCCCGCTCTTGCAATTCAGCAGACAAATCTCGCTCGTCTTGCAACAAATCCGACAGCACCTGCTCGGCCCGATCCAGCAACCCGGCCGCCAAATAGTCCTCCGCCAACGCCAGATGAATGTTTTGCCATTGGGCTCGCGTTAACAACCCTTTCGCCAACACGCTTTCATCTAGTAAGCCCTGGTGCAACCGAATCGCTCGATCCACTTCACCGTTGCGTCGGTACAAGCCCCCTAAAGCCAGATACAGCTCCAACGAATCGGAACTCACTTCCAACTGATCCAAAAAAATATCCAATGCCCGATCGGTTTTATTCTGAATCAAGTACCCCAAGCCCTGACGGTATTGCTCGCCAAAAACGCGTGATCGTTCCGATAACCGTCGCTTTAGATTACGCCGCCCGCTCCACCAGCCTGCGACGAACAAGCCACTGCCAAAGGCGCTCCATGCGACCCAATCCGCTATCATAATGCGGCCTCAGGCTGATCAGGTTTCTCAGACTTGTCAGCCTGCTTCTTTAATTGGCCCTTTTTTAATTGATAGCGCAACCATCGATTTTCAATGACTTTAAACTGCCACAATACGCCGCCCACCAACAGGCCCAACACAAACCCCGACAACAACGTCCAAAGCAATGCATAGCCCAAGGTGACATCCGGGATGTCGCCAATCAAGGTCCGTACCACCACCAACTCGGGATTCGCGACCTGAAATTGCATCACCAGCAACGCCACGAACAACAGCAATATGACAAACAGCCCCCAAAAAACGCGCTTCATTGCCCCACACTCCATCAAGCCGATTTATTTTTGATCAAAAACAACCCAGGTAATATCAAACATCACGAACGATAATCACCGCTATACTGATATTCAAGGAGAATTTTGTCTTTTTCGACATCACTCGACAATACATCAATCGACCATTAGGAAAACGATAACAAGCAGGATGCTTAAATATTCAATCACCGGCCTACTCATGTTCGCTCTGAGTTGGGCCCACCAGCCCATGTTTGCCACCCCCTCTGATGCTGATAAAAAACATCAGCCAAAGACCCTGACGGTCGCAAAAATAAATCTGGTTGATTTTCAACCTCACCCAAAACGAGGCATTACCCAAGAAGGCGTTGAGGCCTTAATTCAATCCTGGCTGGACAAGCTAGGCCCCGAACTCACCCTAAAACAATTGCACGGCATCAGCGACGAAGTGACTATTTATTACCGCGAACACGGCCTGATGATGGCCAGAGCCAGCATTCAGGCGCAAGACATTACCGACAAGACCGTCAACATGACGATTGTGCCCGGTCACTTAGGCGAAGTCGTGGTCACGGGTAAGCATTTTATGAAACCGAAAACCATCGCTCGCCCCTTTCTTCCCCTAATAGATAACATTGTGATTGAAGAAGACATGAAAGCGGCGCTGAAACAAGTCGATAACTTACCCGGCTTGGATGTGTTCAGTTACTTTTCGATTGGACGCAACCCAGGCGAAACCCGCATGAACCTCAAAGTCTTAAGAGAAAACCCGTTTCCATGGGAAGCCAGCGTTCGAACCGACAACTACGGCAACAAAAATACCGGCGAGCAACGCTTTATTGGCAGTTTCAGCGTCGACAACCTCACAGGTCACGCTGAGCGCTACCAAGTCGGCATTTTACAAACACTGGCCGAAGAGCATGTAACCGTTGGCTACCTCAACCTAGGATTCCCTTTTTTTCATCCTAAGTTGGATTTTTCTTGGTATCTCAGCAATTCACAATTTAACTTAGGCGAGAACTTTGAAATTCTCGAGATTCAAGGCAGCGGCCACGAATCCCAGCTGCAATTCCAATACCGAGATCGACTCACGCCCACCAGCTCACGTCATTACAGCCTGCACCTTGGGCTCTATGATAACGAAGTCACCAGCGATGTAATCGGCGACAGTGTCAACACCACCCTACAAACCCACACCCTTGGCCTGAGCGGCCAACAAGCTTGGCTTTTGGAGCGCACTCGCCATCAACTCGGCGGCCAGCTGACCTTTGGCCAAAATGATAACGACGTCTTACCTGCCAGCGGCAGCAATCAAGACGACAACTTCACCAAGATCAGTCTACAGCTGCAATCCCAATGGCAATTGGACCCGATGGGAAACTGGTATGCCAGCCTGTATCAACACCTGTTTTGGAGTAATGAGCGCCTCCCCGGCACACACCAAACCAACCTGTCGGGCGCCACCATCAACCGTGGCTTTGAGCCTGGCGAAGCCTCTGTCGATACGGGCATCGCCTTACACGCCAAACTGCTGATTCCCAGAGCCAAAAGCTATTTCAATTGGCTGAACCAAATTCGCCCGCTGGTGTTTATTGATTACACTCAAGGCACCGAAAACGCTTTCACCAGCAGCAACGCCACGTTTGGCAGCACAGATTACACGATTGCCAGCACAGGCCTGGGTTTTCTGTATCAACAAAACGCACTCTCAGCGGAGCTGTATTTAGGCTATGGCTTTAAGCACACCCAACAAGCCGAAGGCGAAGACGCCACTGACATTCTCCCCAATAACCCAAAACAAGCTTACTTCACGGTGAACTATGTCTGGAAATAAGTCGTCTGGAAATAAGTTTGGAAATAAGACGCTTGTAATCATCATGTGGATCCTCAACGCCACTTGGATCCTCGGCGCAAAACTCGGCTTTGCCCTGCCAGACAGCCCCAGCGTACAGCAAGGTTCGGTCACCAGCGTTCGGCAAGATAACACCTTAACGCTTGAACAACACTCGCATCAGACCCTGTTGGAGTTCCAAGATTTCTCAATCGCCGAAAACGAAACCGTGCGCTTTATCCAGCCCAACCAAGACAGCTTGGCGATCAATCGTGTCACCGGCAATCTTCCCAGCAACATAATGGGCCAGCTCGAAGCCAATGGGCACCTCTTTCTGATCAACCCCGCGGGCATTTTGTTTGGTGAACACGCCAAGGTAAAGGTCGGCAGTTTGATGGCCACCACATTAGACGGTGATTTTGAACACTGGGATCCGGCCAGCGGTGTCCTGAATCTTAATCGTACCCAAGCACCGGCGTTGATTCGTAATGAAGGCTTGATTGAGGTATCCCCCGGCAGTCATGTGATGATTCTCAGCCCGTTGATTGAAAACAGCGGTCAGATCATCGCGCAATTAGGTCAAGTGCAGTTGGTCAGCGCCGACGGCGCCCAGCTCAGCTTTCAAACCCAAGGCTTACCTGGCGTTGCCATCACTACCAGCGCCATGCAATCTTGGATTGAAAACCAAGGCGAAATTGACGCCTTAGGCGGTCTCATTGAAATCACCGCCCAAGCCGAAAGCTCTCTTTGGGATCACGTGGTCAATCAAGCCGGGAGTTTAAGAGCGGATTCTATTGAATCACATCAAGGCCAAATCAGGCTCACCAGTAACGCCAATATTCATTTAGCCGCCGGCAGCGAAACCCGTGCCGACGGCAT
>CAZECE010000119.1:0-8025 GCA_964510525.1 uncultured Pseudomonadales bacterium
AAGTCATTCCTCTGCTGCGATGCCCAAAATGTCAAAATCAAAGCATCTCGGATTCGGATGCGCCCATCGCGAAAGACATTAAGTTTCGAGTCAGGCGCTTGATAGAAGAGGGCGCCACCAATGAAGAAATTATTGATTACATGGTGGCGCGTTATGGCGACTTTGTTTCTTATCGGCCGCCACTTAACGTAGGCACTTGGGCGTTGTGGTTTGGCCCGCCTTTGGTGCTGGTTCTGGTCTTGCTGGGATTGTGGTGGCAGCGCGGCTCGGTTAATGAATCTGATGTCGATGGTTCTGATGTGCTTCATGCTGAAAGCAGCGAATCGATTTCGATACCCGAATTCAAATTAACGCGGGTGCCTGCCAAGCAGCAATGGGTATTTTTGTTGGTGATCCTGCTTGGAGTCGCTGGTGTTTACTTTACCGGTGATCGTTTTAAAGCAGTGATGGCTTGGTGGCAGGCGAAAGAAAGCGTGTCATCCGAAGTAGAGATGGCGTTAGCTTCTCCAGAATCCTTGTTGACGTTATTGGCCACAAAAGACAACCAAGGCATTATTGATTTGGTGATGAGTTACCAACAAGAAGTTCAACAAGGTAAAGGATCGGCAGCTACTTGGTCGGCGTTAGCGGAAGTCTATAGTCGTTTGGATCGATTTGAGGAAGCCTATCAGGCCAGAAGAAAAGCCTATCTCGAGGCACCGGATCAAGTGCCTTATGCCATCGCTGTGGTACAAGCGGATATGGCAAGAGAAAATGCAGACTTATCTCAATACAGTGAACGTTTGCTGGATCGCATGAGTGGGCAGTACCCTGAAGACCCTAAAGTCTTGAGTTTTATTGGGTTGGCGTATCATGCCAGCGGCCAGCTGGACAAAGCGCGTACCGTGTTTGAACATCTGTTGCAAATTTTTGACGAGCAGCAGACAGCGAAAGAATTTCCCGAAGTGGTTCGAGCCATTCAAAACATGTTGGCCAGAATGGATTTACCCGTACAAAAAAGTCAGGGAACTGCTCAGACCAGCGAGTCTGAGCAACTGAATATAACAGTGTCTGTTTCTGCTGGGGTTGCTGATGCGCTTTCAGGAAATGAAACGTTATTTGTGTTTGCGAAAGCGGTAACGGGGCCAAAGTTCCCGTTGGCGGTCGTTAAGCAGGCTGTCACGACATGGCCTGTAACGGTGGTGTTGTCTGAGCAAAATCGCATGATGGCAGGCGTCGATTGGCTGGATCACTTGCCATTAATCATCAGTGCCCGAATTTCTAAGACGGGCGAAGCCATTGCTCAGCCGGGGGATTGGGAGGCGTTGGGTCTTGAGGTTGATTCTGTAAGCGGCCAAATGTTGGAGCTTCATATCAATCTGTAAAAACACATATCTTGCAAATCTTCCATCTTGCGGCAGTTTTGCAAGATATGTTGCAAAGAAGGCAAGAATCTAATGTTAAAAGATGAGATTGGCTAACGAACGGATTGCTTGCCAAGGTGATTCTTAAAATGGAGCTTCACCAAAGCGTATCAATGACTTCATTCGAAATAAGGTTTTGATCCGCAGTGACGAGCTGGGCATTGTGGATCATCGAGGTTGCGGAAATAATCCTGTCAGCTGGATCCTTATTTATTTCGGCACCAAAGCTTACGGACAGCTCTGCAATTTCTGGCGAAATGTTTACAATTGAAATGTTTCTTGTTTGAAGATAGAGATTCACAAAATGAGAGGCTGTTGTATCGACTTTGATCCTCTCTTTTTGCGTCAGCATGGCTATTTCCCAAATAGTAATGTCGCTGATTATGATTGCGTTAAATTCATCGGCTTTATTGATGGCATTCAGCGCTTTCTCAGATAGCTGTTGACGATCAAGAGCATCCCAGATCACTGCGCAGGTATCTAAAAGGATCAAAGATTGGCTCCCCACTCGGCATCAGTAGGGGTTATAACGTCATTAATCTGAGCGTTTGTAGCTAACAAATCGAGTTGTTGTTTTGCGAGTTGCTTTTGGTTGGCAGGAGGGGTGATCGTGGCAATTAATTTACCATTAGTGGTTACATTAATTTGTTCGCCACAATTTGCTTTTTCTAGATACTTCAATAGGTTAGCTCTAAAGTCGCTGATGTTTATTGTTTGCATAATACATGTTTAACCGATTGTACAATTCGATTGTACAATATAGCGCAAAATGGGCGATTGAGCTACCAGGGGTATTCAGAGTTGTATCAAATTAGATTTAGATAGAGGTGCTGATTTGGGGCGTGATGTTGGTTTAAACCGAAATGTCCTGAAAACTTGCATTGGTGCCTCCGGGGAGACTCGAACTCCCACGACCGCAAAGTCGGTGGATTTTGAATCCACTGCGTCTACCAGTTCCGCCACAGAGGCCCGCGCAAGGCCGCGAAGTATAACAAGGGATTAAAGCTTTAGGCAAAAAAATCGGTTATTGGCCCTGGCTATTTAAGCAATTATTTTGGTATAGGGTTCGCGTCAGCTGTCATCAGAATCAAGTGAAGATACTGAAGAGTCTGATCAGGAGTCCGGGTGGGTAGGGTTGTTCATTTTAAACCGGAGGACGTCTGAATTGTAACCGTCATCAAATAATTCATTAGGGTTAATCGACTCATAACTTATTACAGTCATTTGCTCTAGCGGTTCAGAGCAGTGAGGAAAGGTTTCCGTAGCACGAGGCGCGAAGGCCTTATCCTTATCATTTTGTTTACGTTGAAAAACCCCAATTATGTCGCCGTATTCTGGTATATGATCAAAATGAGGGTCAATGTAAAGATAGGCTGACCCCTCACCTCTTTTGCTAGACCATAGGCCTTCGTGAAGGCATTTAGAATAATGACTGACAATCATGCTCTTCTGATCATCGGTCTTTCCATAGACAATGATGGATCCTCGGGGATATGGCTGGTGTAAGTCTACTTGTTTGTAGTTAGAGAGCAGTAAATCATCTTTCAGTTGTTGAAAAGGGATGTTGCTAGCAAAGGCGTTGTTTTCTATATCTGGGCATTCAAGTTCGAAGACATGTTCACCGCAGTCTGTATGGGGGTCTGGTAGACCAACAATTAGGCCTAACGCACGACCTTGCCTGAAAGGGGCATGATCTTCGTAGTGCTGTTCTTTCATTTTGTTTTCAAATTCAGCAACTCGCGGCATATATTTGGGGAAATGGGCATTTTTAAAATATTCGACGTTGCCAAAATTATCATTACCATCATTTGCGTATGTCAAATAGTCAATTAAGATAAGAGTTTGTTTGGCAATTAGGTGGTCTTCTTCAATATTTTTCAGCCCAATGGTGTTTTCGCAATACGCTTTTATTTGCTTAATATCATTGTGTTCGGAAATGCCAACAAACTTGACGGCAAGCTGAAACCACTTATGTATCAGTTGCACTTTTTCTCGGTTATCTTTTAGAGAAAGCCATTCTTGATGAGGGATATTTTGCGCAGATTTACGCACTAACAGGGCAATGACTTTCTTTAAATCTAATTGATTTTTTTGGATGACATTATATTCCGATACAGCTGAGCTGCCATCAAAGTTAAAAACCGTTTCAAAATGACGAAAAGATTCCATCGAACCCGGGCCACCGTTTTTTTGGTAAACGGAGAACTTTTCAGAGAAATATTGATAGGCTTCAAGGTGTTCGAGAGGTTTTGATTTTTTTGCTGGCCTGGATGCTTCGAGGTGATTCGCAAATCTCTTTGTATTTAACGCTGCCGCTTGATTAAGCTTAATCGTAATGGTGGTTTCCTGTGGGATTTCATGGGTGGGCTTTCCATCTTGCAATAAAAAACCATTTTTTGAGTGTTCGGAGCTATAAATACCATAGCCATCAGGAAGCCCATTTTTCCAGTTGCCATCATACCCATTACCTGTAGGGGTTGTGAGTTTACCATACCCATGAGGTTCTCCATTCAATAATTGTCCCTTATAGCATCCATTCATCCAGGACAAACCGCCAATAGGCGTGATGCTTTTTCCACTGGGTAAGCGCATGTCTTTTGCTCTGCTAAGGGACGATGTAATGCCTATGGATGTTGGTAGGGTGGTGTTATCCCTGCTTGCATTCGAGGCGTTATTGCTGCTGCCGGTATACCAAGCTTGTGAGACTTGGGGGTTGTCGATGGGCATGTTGGCTCCGGATATAATTAATTAAAAGTGAACGACTCATGTGCAGCGAATTACGAATGTGTTGTGGTATGAGTGGTGGATGTAAAACAAACTGAAAAATTTTAATTATGTGTAAAATATGTTCGGTTGTCTAGGTGTTGCGGCGCCAAAATGATCGATTTGATTGTAAGATCAGCTTTTAGTGATCTGTAAAACCAATGGCGGCATTGGGCAGTCAATGCGTCTAGCAATGGCTCTAAAAAGCTCGGCTTCATCAGCGGTAATTTTGCCATCCCGGACAATGCATTGTTTTAAGCTTTTTAATAAGGCTGGTTTTTCTAAGGGTTTTAAGTCATTTACTTTACAAACCGCATCTTCTAAGAACGACATGTTTTGTTCTGTTGAGCAGGCGATTGCTTTTTTGGGTTCGGCGAGAGCTAAACCCAGGTCGGCCATCGCTTGATTGAGGGATTGGCTGAGTTGCTTTGATTCTAAAGGTCCGCCTGCTTCGAGGGTGGACGTTAATAAATATTGAATTGGAGCTTGGAGCTGTTTCAGCGATTTGGGTTGGCCACTTGGGCGTGGTTCTAGGCTGCTTTTGACGAGACTGAAGATTACCCATTCAGAGAGCGAAATGCGCTTGTCGGCCCGACAGAGCGTGGCAAGGATTTGTTTGAAGGCTTGGTATTGTGCTTTGGTCAGTTGCTTTAGGGTCGGTAAACACAGCTCAATCAAATTCATGCGCTGTGCCGAGCCTAATGTGGCGAGCGTGACATGCAGTTTTTGTGTTGCTTGATAAACCGCCGAATCGCTTTTTTGTTTTAACAGCCGCCATTGCAAGTGTGCGTGTGGCGAATCACCCGCTTCAATCACAGCACCAAAAACAATGGCTCGGGCGGAATAGGGCGTATGGGCGGCTTCATAGAGAGCAGAGGGCAATTGTTGCAACTCGTTGTGAGCTTGTTTGAGGTGGGCCTCGGTGGTTTGACCAATCAGGTTGGTTGATTGTGTCAAGGCGTCGTTCAGTGCATTGGCCGCAACGGTTGAGGCTGTGTTTGAGGCCGCTGCGGCATGAAACGCTGTAACGCCTTCGGGTGGCGTTTCCTCGACAGCTTCCTCAAGATCCGATGTCGGTGCTGGAACCGCGACTTTGGGGAATTGGCCATTCCAGCGCGGTTCTAGCTTTTGGATGCGCTCATTCAGTGGCGGGTGAGTGGCGGTTATTTGAGAGAGTGAGTTGCTTAAGCCCGAACTGAAATACAAATGAGCAAACTCAGCGGCATTGGGGTGGTTCAGTTGAGAGCCCGAGATATGGCCACCGATTTTTTTCAAAGCCCCGGCGATGCCGCTAGCGTCTCGGGTGTATTGAACCGCAGAGGCATCGGCTAAAAATTCACGCTGACGACTGATGGCGGCTTGAATTAGGCTGCCAAAAAAAGTGCCTGTGAACCCCAGCGCCATTAAGGCCAATCCCAACGCTGCGACACCTTGGTTGCTATAACCGCGAGAAGACATGACCGCACGTCTATAATAGCGACCGCGGCGAGTAGGTGGTAGCAGCAAGCGTCCTAGCAAACCGATCATTAGAATTCCATGTAACAGGGCAATAAGCCTCATGTTGAGTTTCATGTCACCGTGAAAGATATGGCTGAACTCATGCGCCATTACGCCTTGCAGCTCTTGTCGATTTAATAACTGAATACATCCTCGAGTAATACCTAAAACGGTATCTTTCGGATGATGGCCTGCAACAAATGCATTAATGCTTTCATCTTCTATGACGTAGACGCTAGGAATAGGGGTGCCAGAGGCGATGGCCATCTCTTCAACGACGTTTAAGATTTTGCGCTCATCTGAATCCTGAGTGCCCAACTGAATCAAACGCCCATTCATGGAGGCGGCAATGATGTGTCCTCCTGATTTGAGTTGGAAAAATTTATATAAGGAACCTGCAGTGACTAAACCGATAATACTGAGCGAAATAAGTACGATGCCTTTGAAGCCGATTTCGTGCTGCAGTATGTCGAGTATGGAAGGTGTCGCATCCGAAGCCGTCTGTGCATAATACAAAGCAATCGCACAAAGACCTATGGTGATGGCAATTAAACTGAGTACGGCCAGTAACAATAAACCGATTAATAGCTTGGTGGTGCGCTGAGTTTGGTCTTGTGCCTCAAAGAAATCCATCGGCTGTGAAGACTGTGCGCGTTAAAATTTTATCTGCGGTGCGGCCTGAATGGCGGCGCTGTCTGCAAATTCCAGCAGTTGAGCGTCCTTGGTGTGGCCAAAGGCACCGGCCAGCACGTTTTGAGGAAAGCTTTGTCGGTAAGTATTGTAAGCGGTAACAGCGTCGTTAAAGGCCTGTCGTGCAAAAGCGACTTTGTTTTCAGTAGCGGTCAGCTCTTCAGAAAGTTGCATCATATTTTGATTGGCTTTGAGGTCGGGGTAGGCTTCCATCACCACATTTAATCGGCCCAGTGCGCTACCGAGTAATCCCTCGGCTTGGTTAAGCGAGCTGATACTGCCAACATCGCCGGGATTGTTGGCGGCGGCTTTTAATAAAGAGCTGGCTTCGTTACGAGCACTGATCACGGCTTCCAATGTTTCTTTTTCGTGTGAGAGGTAGCCTTTAGCGGTTTCGACCAGATTAGGAATAAGGTCGTAGCGGCGTTTTAATTGCACTTCGATTTGAGAAAAGCTGTTTTCATAGCGATTTTTTAAAGCGACTAACTTGTTGTAAATGGAAATTATGAAAACAACGGCCAATCCGACGATAACCAAAAAAATAAGGGTGCTGATGTCCATAAATGATCCTTAACCTGTGGTGCTCTGAGAGCGTGCTATTTGTTAGCGCTGTTGCTATTAAAGTAAGTGTAGCTGTTGATGGCATGTTGAATGATGTTTTGATAGCGTTGAGTCTCAGGTTCGGGTCGGGCTTGCTGGTTGAGCTTGTCAGTGATGGCCTGTTGTATGTCGTGGCTTGAATAGTTGACTTTTTCCAACACGGATTTTGCGGTATCGCCCTTGGTTTGATGGGTAATCTCAAACGCATCCTGGCCGGTGATTCGGACACCGACGGCATCTAGAGTGCCGAACAAGTTGTGAATGTCGCCCAAAATTTCTTGATAAGCGCCAGTGAGAAAAATGCCGATGTCAGGGTGTGCTTCGAGTGGCCACTCTGGCAGCATTAGATAGTGAGACGTTGGAGAAGACTGTTGGCAATTCGGGTGGGCGTAAGCGTCAACGCGGCCATCGGAGTCACAGGTAATGTCGTAGAGCTTGGTGGGTTGAGAAAAGGGCTGATTTAGGTCACTCAATGGGTAGATTGGGAAAACTTGGTCGATGCCCCAAACGTCTGGAATGGCTTGGAATAAAGAAAAATTAACAAAGATTTTGGTGCTCACCCAGCTTTTAAGCGTTTCAAACAGTGAAAAAAGAGGATCACTGAGTGGCATGGTTTTAGTGGCCTCAGTTAAATGTTGAAACAGATGCCGGCAAGCGCCATAAAACAATTGCTCACATTGCGCTTTTTCGGCAAGACTGATGGTGTGATGAAAAAATTCGGTTTCAATGGCATGAAAGCCGTCTTGCAATTCTCGCCACAGAGTATGACTGTCTTCGATCCGTTCGAGATTCCGTGTGCTTTGATATAAAGACCGCAGAACTTTTAATAACGGCACTTGTAATGATGGCGCTTGTGATGAGTGGCCGGTCTGGAAAAGCGCCTCATCAGTGAGGCGAGGCTTGGTTTCGTAGTCGATGACTTGGGTTAAAATCATTGCATGGTGGGCGGTTAGTGCTCGCCCAGATTCAATCACCAAGGTCGGAAAGCCCAGTTGCGCTTTTTGACAGTGTTCTAACAGTTGCGCCACGATACCCTGCGCGTAATCTTCAAACTGATAGTCGGCTGAAAAGT
>CAZECE010000120.1:0-10160 GCA_964510525.1 uncultured Pseudomonadales bacterium
GCTGGGAGCAGAGGTCGTGGCGATCTCTCAGAGCTTGCTGACCACTTGCAAACTTCATGGTGTGGATCCTTACACCTATCTGGTTGATGTGCTGCAGAGAGTCTCGGAGCATCCGGCTAGCAAAGTGGAGCAGCTTACACCGAGGCTATGGAAGGAGCTCTTTGCTGATCAGCCCATGAGATCGCTCATCGATGGGTTGCCTGAAAAATAATAAGTAAACCCGTTCTGGTTTACCCGCTTACTTTTCGGCCCCCACTGCTGTCACCAGAGCATACCCAGAACCATTTCGATAACCACCATACTCTTTCTTGAGAATAGACTGATGTAGCCTTTGATAGATGTTGTACGCTGTATCCTTCGCCCCTGTATCAAATTGGGTTTGACCGTCGGAATTTAAGCGAGCTAAAACCGAATCTTTGGATTTTGAACACTGAGTTGTTATAGCATTTTGAGGGAGATTATTATGATTATGCGAAGCTAGGGCTCTAGGTGATTGATTTCTTCTAGAGAATAGATTACGAAAAGGATCATCATTATTATTGGAAGATCCATTAGAATTAAAGTCCATAAAAACCTCGATATGGCTATTACACGGCAGAAATTGATCAATATATTACCAGGATCAAACTTGGTTGCAAATCATTCAAAGCGTAGCGTTATAGTCTAACTCGTGCCGAAATCTAAATTTATAGGTTTCTTTCTAAATTTATAGGTTTCTTAATGGTGAAGCGTCAACTCAAGCAAAACGCTCACGGCCAGTCGGCTCCACATGGGCTTCCCCATTGATCGCTTGCCGCATCTGGGCGGTTTTCTGATACACCACTTTCCTTGCTCGATTTTGATTGCCTAACGGCCGATGCGAGGCAATGGTATGCCAAGGGTTAAAAGTAAGCTTTCTTGCAAACGTCAGCTGCTTTTCCGAATCAAACGTTTGCTTGGGAATACGCAAGGTCGCCACCGACACAAAGGGCGACTCTTTTTCCGACCATTCCACCGATGCATCCTCTATTGGCATTCGCTTCGGGTCCGTTTGCAACTGCACCCCCACATCAAACGCCACTTCAGACTCTGACAAGGTCTCGATCATAGCTTCACGCAGATAATCGGGCGTGACCTCTCCCACACTGGAGCGAATCTCACTCAGTGGCGTGAAAGCAAATTTCATCGCTTTACGACGGCCCCACAAATAAGGTACGCAACTGAAATAACGCAATTCAAGCGGGTTGGCATGCGCTCGAGCATACAATCCTTGCATAATCGCATCCAACCAATGCGGATCCAGTGGGTTCAGAAAATACCAAGCGGGCGTGCCACGACCAATCTCTTTTTGCAACACACTGTTCGCGCGGATATCCGGCGTCGTAAAAGTCGGGCAACTGATGCCCAACCAATCCAGAGTGTTGGTTTCATCCGCCATTAATTTATTACCCGGCACCTCCATCAGCTTAACGCCCATGCTTAAGATACCGTTGTTATCAATGTCCGGCGTCACACGAGGACCCGGTCCTGCAAAACGGACATACGCCGGATAACTGTGAGTTTCTCGAAACAAACCCACACGATACCCCTTAGGCAAAGTATTGTGAATTTCAAAACGGGCTTTGACGAGCCCATAGGTTTTGGTATTCCCAGCCCGCTCGGCAATACGCCCGGTCTCTTGATACTCTCGCTGTAAAAAGCGATTCATTTTATCGGTGATCGCCTGAATCAACGCCTCTTCATCGGGCAACGGCTTTTCTTCAGCTAACTCTAAGGCGGGTTCATGTCGTGCCAATTGTTTCGCTTGATACAATGTTCGTATTACGTCTTGAGTCAAATTGGACAACGGTGCTTTTAAAGTGTCATCAAAGGCATCTCGCACATAAGGGTCCAAGCGTTTACTCAGCTTTAAGTAATCTTGGGCAATGCGATTGGACAGCACTCGAATCATCAATTAACCCTCGGACTAAGCCTTCGCAGATAATAGAAATTTAAGTGCAGACAAGCTAGGCATAAAGAAATAACCGCCACCTTTCATACTGACAAAATTAGGCATCCCCGACACTCGCTGATGCATCGGGCACCCTTGAATAGTAAAGTGATCCTCTGATGCGCTTTCTGGTTGATCATCCTGTCCTAACTGCTCGCGACGGGACTTCACCACATCGCGCGTGCCAATAATTGGATCCGGCTCTTGATACAAACCATTAAAGTTCGGATTATTTGACCACGTGTGTTGCACAAATTCGAACTGACGCTCAATGTTGGCATTAAAAGCCACGAACATTAGACCTCTCGAATCATTGGTTACTTTCTTGTTGTTGCCTAACGCTTCTAAAAACCGCTGAGGTAACATACTGCTGTCCACAGGCTTACCATAAGGCCGCCCACGACGCAGTAAGCGGTGCCGATTACTGAACTCAATCGACTTTTCAGAACCCGGCTCGGGTGGCAGCGAGTCGCGCGGATGCGTACGGCGAATGTGCGCCCCCAACGGACAACGTAACCCATCGGCATCTTCTTGCTGATACATAAAGTCATCCAAATCATCCGGCACTTCAGTCGGCTCAGCATCCGGGCTCATCACCAACGGCACGCCATTCGGCCATCGGCCCACCATTTTAGAAGCTAAGTAAATAGGGTCTTGCTGTTGTGTTTGCTGACTTAAGTCCTGCATGGATTGCCAAAAGCCGGGAACATCTTGCTCCAGTTGACGCACCACCAAATACGAACCATTCCGACCTAAATCATGATACCCTGACTCCTCCGCACTGACCTGTAAGAGATCTTGAGTGTCATCGGACGCTCGAACTTTAGGGCTTCGCGTCTGCAGCTCATAGCCATTAGAATAACCCAAGACAAATTCGCCCAAAGGCACCGCTTCTTGATGGGCAAGCTTGCCTTGTCGATCAAACTCACGAATATACGGCTGAGCGATACCATCTCGGAAGCCGAAGTGTTCTTTTCCATCCGGTAAGGTTTCGGTCACTTGGTCAAACACCACCGTCAGCCCTTCGCCATTGACCGCCGTCGTAAAGGCTTCAGAGGCATCGGCAAGCTCGCTTTGTGTTTTACCGTAGATCATCACAACTACATGTGCATCACCACCCCACAACCAATGTTCAGGCGCCGACTCACCAATATCGCCCAACATTCGTTGCTTGTGAGAAGTAGTCATACCGGCTCGAAAGGTATCAGCAAAGCTCTCCAAGGCATCGCCTTCTAAATCCAAGGCCACCAAGCCTTCGTGGGTAAACGCGATATTCATCGCCGAATCTAAGGGTTTTTGATTGCCTCGCGTGATGGTATCAATCCATTGCGATAATGTGGCTTTAGCCGCTGCACCCTCATTAATTGTCAGCACCAAAAACTGCGCATGCGGCAATTGCCCATAGCCTCGAACCAATAACCCTTGGCAATCGGCCAAATCGACCTCAGTAAAAACGGCTTGATTTCCTTGAGCTGTTTTATTTTCTTTTACCGTTTTCTTGTTTTTAAATAGGGACACCGTTAAATCCTCGCCAACTAAATCCTTGCTAACTAAATCCTTGCCAACCAGCGTTCGGCCTCAGCATCTGACATAGCCCCCAACAACCCCGCTCGAATCTCTGCGTTGTTGGCAATATTGACCGCTGACAAATGACCATAAGAGGCATACCACACTTGAGTTTCGATCTGATGATTGCCAATGAAGTCTTTAAACTTCTCTTCATTCCGTGCTCCCTCACCAACCAACCAACGCGTAAACGGATACCCCTGGCCGTTACTGAACACCAGGTTCAGCCCCCAGGCGACTTTATCAATAAAGTCCACCATATAGCTTTCCAAGCTGCCATCGTAATTACTCGCAAACAGCATGCGAGTATCGTCATCGATCAAAATCCAGCGAGCAAAGTGGATGGTATCCACGCCCTCAAGCCCCAACAGAGGCACTCCCGCCAAGTCGCCTTTATTAAAGATGTGGCGAAGGGTGACTTGCGCTGCACCTAACACCACTTTTACCGTCCACTTACGCATCAGGCCAGGCTTTAAGGAACCCGCTGCTGAAAACTGGTTATGAACAAAGTAATCCTCTCGTGAGCGCAGTTGTGTCAAATGCGGCAGAGTCGGTCGATGGGTATCAGGTACGTCTTTGTTCTCTTTCAGCTGCAACATGACCACCCAACCCAGTAACAGCGGCCAAAACCAAAACAATACCACCAGCCCCACCCAAGTCAGTAACGCAAACCGTGCTTTTTCTTTGGCTTGCCATAAGAAGGAAGGTTTAACCGCCGGTATCATCGCCCAAGCCAACTTAGGATTGTCACGAACAAATTGAATTACCGCTTCTCGAATCGCATTAGCGGATGCAAAGCTGTCAACATTCAAAGTTTTGATGAAAGCTTGGAGGGCGACCCGCAAATCATCTTCTTGATGCACCTGTTCCGCACTGCGACCCAAGGTATTGACATAAAAAGCCTGCGCAGGAATCATTTTGCTCTTTAAAAACTGCACGCGTGTCGCGTAATTTCTCAGTTCCGGTTCCGGATACCCGGTACAATTTTCAAAAACAGCGTCCAGCCCAGCGCCCGATTTAATCGCCAAATCACTTAAGAAGTTTTCAGCCGATCCATCGACATTCGCCAATAAAAACAAACTGGATGCATACTCTTTGGGATGCTCAGCCCCTTCTAAAATCAACAAGCGGGCAAAATGCAACGTGTCTTTCAGTTGATCAAACGACAACACTTCATTATTAGCGACGTTTTCCGCAATGCTTTGCAGTAAAGATCGTAGTTTTTGCTCACTCTCTTGATCCAAATCGGCTCGTAATGTGACCGCATTTTGCGGCATCTCATTACGACGCTTAACAGCATCCACCATGGGTTCAAACAAACTCAGTGCTTCACTGAGCCCATCGGCACTCAATAACTTAGGCAAAAACTTAGGCTGAGTTAATGGGTTCTTCATGAGCATGCTGAAATCCTTCCCTGAAATGGTGTTGAGCAAAGAGGGTTAGGCCGCGAAAGGACAGCCAGACGCTTCTGTCGCAAGATTGGTTTCCAACGCAAAGTCCATGACCCGACGCGTGCCCCACCAGACTTTTCCTAAATACACATCCGGTGCCACTTCGCGAATTTCATCGCGGATACGGCTTGCCAACACAGAGGTTTTCGCATAATCAATCACAATGGTATCTTGACCATCGATCCAACTTTTATCTCGATACACTTTAGCAACAATAGAGCGAACCCCTAAAGGCGACACTTTATTCACTAAAACGCCGGTATTCCCATTGGGTTCAAAAAGATCAAACACCTTACCTTGCCAGGCGAACTTGCGAGCAGCTCCTGCAAATAAAGTAGGAAAAACTCCGTTACCTAAAATAGCGGTGCCTCGAGTATCCCCTTCTGGAATCTTCCCGGGCTTCGCGCTCTTATAAAGTTCGTCGAGTTCTTCTCGTGATAGGTTCAACCATTGTTGAACAATGAGTTGAGAACTTTCGGCATTATCCATTGCTTCGGTCATGATGCTTCCTTGATAGTATGTCAATAAAACGCTGTTAAAAAATAGGTAAGATTCTGAGTTTTGTCAAAATTCTTACGGTTAATTAAAACTCTATGCATTACCCAATTTAACTACTGTAACGCCTGGCTTGATCTCCCCCCCCTCCGGCATACGTCATGCCAGACTTGATCTGGCATCCAGGGGTAAGAACTCTAAACTTTATACATCATCCCCATTTATTAAATACTTCATATCACTAAATTCATTGCCTTCTACTCTGGACCCCAAATCAAGTTTGGGGTGACGTTCTTACATAGCAAATACTAGGGTTAAGTTAAAGTGACATTGCCAACTACGAATGCGCCACCCGAAACTGCGCCATTTCTTGATACACCTTTAACCTTACACGATTAATACCCCCCAGCGGGCGATGCGCCGCCAAACTCTGCCAAGGGTTAAAGCTCAAATGATCATCGATCGATTGCACTGCCTCCGATTGAAAATCCTGATCATGGATCCAGACACGAGCAACAGTATGAAAAGGCGATTCCGACTCCAACCAAATTTTAGAGGCATTTTCAATCGGCATCTCTTCCGGATCCAACTGAAACTGCACCCCAAATTCAAAACAAACCGGTGCTTTAGACAAATGGTCCTTCATGCGGGCACGCAAATAGTTTTTGGTCGGCAACCACGGCTTAGGGCTTTGATAGTCCGAACAAGGCGTCAATTTGTACTTCACGGCCACATACGGGTTGTCCCCCAACCGATAAGGCGTTGTGCTCCAAAAAGGGATATCAAAAGGGCTGCTCGGACGCTCTCGAGCCATCAGTAAAATTTGCTTTGCCAGCAAATGCGCGTCTTTGACATTAAAAAAATACTGAAGCCGCTTTTTCTCTAACGTGGCTTCAATAAATTTTAAAAACGACTCCGGATCTCTGGCAAACAAAACCGGATAGCTGTTTAACAAAAAATCTTGTTGATCCGATTTTCCCAAAAGTTTTTCACCCGGCACACCATGCACTTTAATCGAAGCACCACGCAAATCCTTTTTACGATCGTCAAAAGTACTGGCCGAAGCCAATCTCAGCTGAGCCTCATAACGACCAGGTAGAGCAAAAAGCCCGTGCGCCAGTGTTGGTGGTAAGTCGGGCAGCACCTCAAATTCGGCATTGAGCACACCTAAGGTTTTGGCTTGATTAAACCTGAGCACGGGTTTGCCAGCCGCTTGGCGCGAGGTGATCTGTTGGATCAACTGCACCATGCGGTTGGCGATATACGCCTCGTTAGCCAGCTCTTTCTCTTCACCTAGTTGCAGCACCGCCCCATACCTCGCTAATAGAGCAATCTTCAAGGTCAACCTTTCAAAATCGACCTTTCAAGAACAAATTATTGAAACGCGGGATCCGATTCGGCGCCAGCACGAGGTGCCCAATCAATTGAATAATATTCCCCTCGATCACGCGCCCAAGGATCAAACGCATTTTCCACCAACAAAAGCTCGTCTCTTAGCTCGGGAATATTACGCATCAACACCCGCTTCATCGGCGCAACGGCCACTTTATGATTGTTCACCAACTCGGGTTCCATACAAGCTTTTCCACCGGCCGCCGTTTTCTCTAACGGATAAGGGCAGTCGCTAAGAGGGCCATTATTATTGACCCAGTCCACACCTAAGTGACCGTAAAACTCCGGACGAAAGCTGGAAGTAAAGAACCGATCACTGAACAGACGACGCGACGCATTAATGATAAACACATGAAACTGAGTTTCTGAAATCGCAAAGCCATGTGGGCGCGTGTATTCGGCCAACCAGCCCACCACGGTATCCACATCTTCGACATTATCGACTTCAGTCCCATCCGGGTGTCCCAAACAATCATTGATGAACTCACCGTTCTCATCTTTTTGCACCACCGAAATGATTTTACTCGCATCACAGATGTGAGTGCCATATAGGCTCCGCATCAGCTCAACCACTTCCATCTGAGCCTGTCGGGCGGGGGAATCCTCTGGTAAACGCTGATCCACAAAATCATCAAAGCTGGTCAGCGTGCGCAACCCAATCTGGCGACGAAACTCGTTAAACCGAGGAATGCCGCGCTCACGATCTCGAATCAAATCCAATGCCGCCACATCAATTTTCTTGGTTCCAGAGTCTAAATGTGGCATCGGCAAGTTTTGTAAAAATTGCGGATGGTTGCGCAGATGCAACAAACCTAAGCGCTGCCGCCCTAATGTCAGCCCCCAGTTCGCCAACCCTCGATCGTGCATCTGAGCTGTGGCTTCCCCTCGGAAGGTATCGATCACCGGAATCTTCAACTGGATGTCATTGGGTTCTGTCACTTCTCGATATTCCAACAAATCGGGTACCAAGGAGTGCAAGCGATAGACCGTCATGAATTCTTCAGGAAAATTAAACGGCGAGCCAAAGTGGTTCACGCCCCCATTGACGTGATCAGGGTTGGTAATATCCCAAACATCTTTGGTACGGAAAAGCCCACCAGGGATATTGTTTCCCAAACCAAAAATACCGGCGCCAGAAGCAAATACCGAATACCAGCTGTTCGCACTGTCTTTATCAGAGCGTGCAAACAAACCGGAGACGGTATCGGAAAAGCGGCCTAAAGTGGATTTTTCTTGACCTGTAACCCGCTTCACCGCACGACTGACAATATTGCCCTCCCCTGAATCAAACAAACCAAACCAGTTCGCATTCATGCCTTTATAAAGAGGCTCGCCGTACAACAGCTGAGGTGTCCACTCGATGGTGTGAATTTTGGCAATACCTGCTGAAACCACTAAACGGGCAATTTGGAAAATCTCTTCATCGGACACCGCTTTGTAAGGGGTTTTCACATTAGGCGCATCAGGCGTTCGTAAGCCAGAATCGTCATCCGGATGATCCACCTGCATTTGTCGAAAGGCATCAACAAAGCTGTTGTGCTCACGAACAAAAAGGTTATGCAAGAAGCTAAGCCCAATGGTCCAGTTATCAGGAAATGCGGCAGCTTCCTGACCCTCCCAAATCGGTTGCAGGGGCACGCAATCTTGGTTGCTTTCAGCATCGCTGTTAGAACAACCTTTCATCGGCGGTAATAAGCCTTCCGGTTGTAAGAATTTCGCGAAGTCTTCAGGATCTCTTAAAGCGCGCCTTTGAGAAATCACATCGTACCCATAAAGCTGAGACGCATCCCACCAAGCGGTATTGAAATTTTGAGTGGTTTTGAACGCACGCTCCCAGTGTTCTTTACCTTCGTGCTCAAAGGTTTCAGGCTGACCGGAACGTGAAATCAAGGCGGGCTCAATACGATCCCCAGGCCGACACCCCGCACGTTTCGCTTCTTCAGAATCACAACCAACCGCCATACTGCCTTGAGCATTTCGGCCTTCTTGCATATGAGTCAGCCAATCATGGGTCATAAATTGAATCCAAAACGCCGCCAGTACATTAAAAAAAGGCGCTTTCTGATAGTCACACTCAGCCTCAACGGCATGGTCTGGCAAACCTTGACCACCATTGCAAGAGGCTTCCGAGGCTGCCGCCATACGAGTAAATAATTTACGGCTAATCAACTGCGGATCCGGTTTTAACAAGCCTAAGCGATCGCCATGTCGATTACGCGTCAGTTCGGTTAAGCCTTCACGCGGAAACGTCTCTTCAAATTGCACATTGCGAGCAAACTCAGTGCCAGTCGAACCCATTAACGGGTTGTAGATATCATTACATATCCCCGTCAATGTCCGCGTGCGAATCAGCTCACCGCGACACAGTTGTTGCGCATCATCGCCGCCAACGGCATCAAATTCGGCATGATCTTCGGGTAAGCGCATTTCATCCCAGCTTTTAACCGCTGGACCAGCCTTGTCGCCTTTACCTGTGATGTAGGTTTTATAGGTGTGATTATCAAATAAATTAAATTTTATCAGCTCAATCCGCTGGTACTCCAAGTCCAACAAGCTGCCATCGATGCCTCGACCATTGGGCTTTAGGTGTTCGCCCAACAAGGTGATAGCTTTGGGGCCGTCATGCAACGAACTGGCGTCGCCCGTTCCCCAATAATTCGACCAATCAACCCAAGGTGTGTCTCGATATTCGACAGCTTTTTCTCCCCCTCGGCACCGCGCCGTGGCCTCATCGACTTTGCCATTAAATCGATCCGATCGATCCTCTGGCACTTCAAGAAAACCTTTTTTCACCATCTCAGCACAGGCCAACACATCAGCGGCATTGGCACTGACCAAACCAGAAGACGCGCTCAAGACGACCGTCGAAACTACCGTGGTCGCCATTAAAAGATGATTTTTAAAATGGGATAGAGCTGATTTTTTGTGGAAATTAACCATCGGACACTCCTTGTCTCACGCTAACCGACTGAAGTCTAGCAGAAAGACATCCGATACCTAATGATTTATCCCGAAAAAATCCTGTGACTTTTGACACATTTTATATATGAACTCGAAACTTCAGCGAATACCCAAACCATCATAAAATCAATCGGTAAGCATCTAAAGCGTATCTTGCTACGACAAGCCTGAACCCTTACACCAAAGAAATGACCATGCAACATAGTCATTTTAATGCTAAGATAGTATTTATATCATCCAGGAGGCCCCATGAACCCCACCGAACTGTCAAAAACCGAATTCAAAGCACACGCTTTGGAGGTACTCAGAAACATTGAAAACACAGG
>CAZECE010000121.1:0-9072 GCA_964510525.1 uncultured Pseudomonadales bacterium
GAGCTCACCTTCTAATAGCTCGCGCTTGAGTTCAAGACCCACTAGGAAGAAAAAAATGGTCATTAAGCCATCATTGATCCAGAGCAGTAAGGGTTTTGCAATTTCAAAGTCGCCGACTTTGACAACCACAGGTGCATTAAAAAAGCTGTGGTAGTAAGGCTCAAAGGCTGTGTTGGCGATGATGATCGCCATAATGGCTGAAATAAAAAGCAGTATGCCGCCAGCCGACTCGAGTTTGAAAAACGCCTGGATATAAGAGTGCTTATTGGCTTGTGTGTTAGTTTCCATATTCAATACTATTCAGATAACGCTTTTTTAACGGCAGACTCTAAGTCGCTATTTAATGGGACATCTTTACTAGTATAAACCGCAATCACATTTCCATCTCGCCCAATTAAGTATTTAAAAAAATTCCACTTTGGCGATTTGCCAGTAGCCTCATTCAAGGCCTTATAAAATGGGTTGGCTTTTTTGCCTCGAACGCTGCTTTTACGAAAAATTGGGAAAGTAACGCCGTAATTAATTTTACAAAAGGTTGCAACTTCCTCGTCGGACTTCCTTTCTTGAAAAAAATCATTTGAAGGAAAACCTAAAACCACCAAACCTTGCGATTGATATTTTTGGTACAGTTTTTCCAGCCCTTCATATTGCGGTGTAAAACCACAGGCGGAAGCGGTATTAACCGCGAGAATCACTTTGCCAGCATAGGCTTCTTTTAGATTAACATCACCTTTAGATGATAAAAGAGGCAGCGTATGGTTCAGTAATTGATGGTTCTCATTATTTATTGGAGCGTTGTTAATAGGAGCATTGGCTTGAACCGATGTCTGAAAAACAGTGCTCATGAGTGCTAGCAGGGCGCTGGTGCAACGTTGGGTCAGAGATTTCATATAACGAAACTCGCTAGAGGTTGGGGGCTATTACATACTGATAACTTAATCCGGCAATCAGTTTATCATCGACTTGCAAAAGATTCTCTGGAAGTTTATCAAAGACTTGTCCAAAAAAAGTCAGTAGATGGTTTTTGTTTCGAATACGATATTGGGCAAAGCTACTCATGGCCTCTAAGGGTGATTGGGCGACCGTATTGCCCCCTGGTAGTCCATCTCTATTAAACAAGTGGTAGCTGAAAGAAGCTTGAACCGATTGTTTTTGATCGAGTTGTGCAAATAACCCCCAGGTGGCAGTTCGGGTGTCGTTGTCGGTACTGGCCCCCATCACGCGACCATAGGTTCGATACCCAGTTCGATAAATACCATGCTGGTAGACCGTGTTATAAAGACGCTCTGGCTTGAGCACGTCGGCAACGGTATCTTGGATTTCTAAATAGACCGTTGTGGGGAAGGCTTGCTGCCAAAATTGAGTCAGGCTGCTGCCGAACAAAGCCATGGAGCGGGATGGCAGGTAGCCGGCTTCGTCTTCACCAATCCATTGCGCATACAGCCGCAGTTGAGACTCTTTGATGTTGCGTTTGTAAAGAAAGTCGAAGCCGCCAAGTTGATTACCAGGTTCTTTAGTAGCTTTGAGTGTTGGGTCATCATAGTTATCTTGGCCTAACAATAAATCCCAGAACGTATCAAAACCAGAGGGGCGACCGTCACCAGCCCACATGGCTGTGCGTGAAAGTCCAATTTCCCAGTGGTGAGTGGGTTGCAGCGTCACCCGCGCTCCCCACAGCCGTGCGTTTGGTATGGTGCGTTCTGATTCGAGTTCGCCTAGGAAAGTGATGGCATGCCAGTTTCCCAGCCAGTTGAGCCATGAGGTATTAAAAGGCTGATTGCTGGTTCGGCTAAGAAACACGCTTGGAACTGGGCGCGCGTTGTTCGACAGTATCAAACTGCTTTGCCAGCCTGGGCCCCACCAGCGATCTAATGCGCCAACACCGATATTCCAATTATCAAGGTGACCTGTTAAATAACTGTCATCGGGGCGGGTGCTTTTGTTATCCAGCGGAGAGGCCGTTTGGGTGATTGTGATTGCACTGCTCCAATGTTGTTGATTTGTACCAAGGGATAAAGCAAGACTTTCATCTTCGATTTCACTAAAGCCGTATTGAGTCAGCAGTGCGGGCTGGGAGGATGCTTGGAGTTTGACTGATGCTGAGTATTGTTCTGGTTGAAGAGCTTGAATGCGTTTGAAGGCCAGTTGTTCGCCTGGTGATAAATTCTTGTGTTTGATGCTCTGTAGCTCGTTGCTGATCATTCTCCAAGGTATTGGCCATACTGTTGTGGGCAGGTTGATACGATTGTTTTGAGACAATAATACAAGGTCTTGTCGAAGTTGAGCGTTGTTGGGGCCGGCGCCGTAGAGTTCATTGGCAACGGTGTAAGTGCTTAGTGAAAAAAAAGTGCTGAATGTAAGAAAGGTAAGAAACCAAAAAGGCACGAGCGAAGATGTTGGGAGATAGAGGACGTTCATAAAGATTAAGCCTATTTCGAAACCAATTGGGTTTAATGGTCGATTAATAAAACAGGCTGAGAATTTTAGGGCTTCAATGGGGTTGCGTCTATGCGGGCGGTTCGAGATATTGCATCCTTTGGTCCGGCGCCATTTTTTTCAACCAGCTTAAAAGTATAGTTTTTTGACATTTGTTCTAAACGTCCCCAGTGGGTGTTGAAAATTGCACTGACGGCAGTCATGGCCAAGCGTTGCCCTGCACAGCTATGTAGTTTACCCAGTTGATTAGCAAATACGTCTGTTTCTGTTTTGCCATTACCTGGTTCTTCTGCAACTAAGCGGTGTTTTTCTCCGAGTCGTTCGACCGTTTGAATAACGGTTTTATTGTTAGTAAGTTCGTGAGCAATTTGAGCAAAATAAGTCATATGATCTTGGCTTGTTTCCTCACCGATTAATTCTTTAAGACGATTTCTTCGCTGTATGGTAGCGCTGTCCTGCTGACCAAAGCATTGCTCAGCGATGATGAGGTCGAGTTGTGTCGAGGTTTGAATGCCAGCAAGAACAAAAAAGATCACATTACTTGCAACTATTTGGTCTTTTTCTGAGGTGGTTTGGTTCTGAAGAGCTTTGTATTTACTGTTATAGATTTTTTCTTTTAGAGCCGATGTAAGTGTTGTGCTTTGATCAGATTTAATGGGGCTATTTTTGACAAGGTCTAAAACGATGTCGTTCAGCTCGGCAAGTGCTTGGCTGGCTCGAATCATTGGTTGCTCGGTTTTTGCAGAGTCATGCTTTTGATTAATGTCGCTCGGTTTCATGAGTGTACTAATGATTGAGTACATCTGTCCTGATTTAAGGCGGCCATTTTCCCCTTCCAGCTTGGCAATGATATTGTAAAAATCACCATGTCCAAATATATATTTGCCGCCTTCAAAAATAGTTTTCGATCTAGAAGAGAGTACCTTTTGCAGATCAACAAAAGTTTGTTGGTCAGTGGCTAGGTTAAATAAGTCAACGATGATTGAAGTTAAACCTTGAAGTTTGTTTTTATTTTCAAGAAACCATTCGTTGTCTCTATTCAGGAAACTTTTAGCAATAATTTCAGTATTGTAGTCTAGAAACAGTTCTTGCAAATTTTCTGGTTTAATCTCTTTATCCAACCTGTTTTTACTTTGAATGGCGGCATCTTGAATAATTTCAGTGAATTTTTTAAATTGCCCCAATTTATGGAACGAAGTCAGTATTTCGGCCTTAACACTGTTGTGAAAGGGGCCGTCCGTAAAAATGGCCGCGTATTTGAACATGAATGCCGCAGCAAAGGCTATTGGTTGACCTTTTGCTCTATTTATCTTTGAAATAATAGCTTCTGAGTATTGAAGAGCTGTATAAGATGGAATGGCTTCATGAAGATCTGTTTTTTTTATTTGCTTTATTTGGACATATTCTTGGTCTGATATTTTAGATTGTTGCTCATCTACAGTAGATATTTTATTTCTAAGCGCGGCAATTTCATTTTTAAGCGCTTCATTTTCATTTTTTAAAGCGTTAAGCAGGTGCATTAATTCTTCCGAATTTAATGTGGCGTTGTTATTTTTTCCGTTTATTGGGTCGTCGTTAGCGTCCGGTGTTGGTGGTGTTGATGTGTCATTATTTGGGTCGATCTCGGCGAGGTCGGGTATGTTTGTATTCTGCTGCCTAAACCACAAACCGCCTCTTGCATTTAATATTCGGGGGGGAGAGTTTTTTTCTGGAGGTAAACTACTTGAACTGTCGTCAGGACGAGGTGATTCTATGGGGGTGTTGAGGGCGTTAACTGACGTAGTCATTGTTGTTAGCATCCTTGCTGAAAAATTTACCAAGTAATAGCATTGATCGTACGCTTTTTCAACGATTGAGTAAAGCAGATACCTGTGCTTTATTATTTTTTTCGATCACCTTCTGACAAGAGAATGGACGAATCAGCATCAAATGTCGTTAAATGGCAAGCGAGATGACTTTGATTTAGCGGACTTTAAGGCGTGTGCGAAGTTGGTTTCAATGAAGCGAGGCAGAGCGGAATCCATTGTTGAGCAAGTGGATGCGGCGGTTAAGCAATGGCCAGCTATAGCCGAAGAGGTTGGTGTTAATTCGCAATGGATTGCTGGAATTTCAGAGAATCACAGGTTAACGATTTTGTAAAACCACGATTGAGGGGTGGTGTGTTAAAAGTCCTAGAGTTAGGCTTTCGATGAGATGTTAGCCAGAATGGTTTGATTCATGATGCTTTTAGTGGTTTCTGCGCATTTGCCGCATTGCCTGGCGACGCCAAATTTGCAGGCCAACTCTTTCAATGAGCAGCATTCGCCACTGGAAATGGCGTCTTTGATTTTTCGATCGGATATGTTTTTGCAAAGGCAAACAATCATGAGGAATAACTCAACGTGCCAATAAAAGCTGATTTATTATCTGGTGTTAACGATAGTGTGAATGAGAATGATTGTCAATTACAGAATGGTTGAAAATAGCTCTAATTTGATCGAGTTCGACCTTTTTTAGTTAAGCGTTTGAAATTTTAGTTAAGCCCTTGAAATACCACGCGCAATGCTTAAGATCGCTAGTTCCCAAACGAAGTGGCTTGCATGGGGCGAGCTGTAAACTACGTAATATTAATAGTGAGGTGAGTTATGGGCGTTTTAGTTGGAAAGGAAGCTCCGGATTTTACGGTGCCTGCGGTATTGGGTAACGGCGAGATCGTTGATTCGTTTACATTAAGTGAGGCCATTAAAGGCAAGTACGGCTTGGTGTTCTTCTATCCTTTGGATTTTACCTTTGTTTGTCCGTCTGAGTTGATCGCCCTGGATCACAGAATGGATGAGTTTAAATCCCGAAATGTGGAAGTGATTGGGGTATCCATCGACTCACACTTTACCCACAATGCGTGGCGTAATACGCCGATCGATAAAGGCGGGATTGGGCCGGTTAAGTACACTTTGGCTGCTGATCTAAATCATTCCATTGCAAAAGACTACGATGTGGAGTCAGCGGGTGGCGTGGCTTTCAGAGGCGCGTTTTTAATCGATGATAAAGGCATAGTGCGCTCGCAAATCGTTAATGATTTGCCTTTGGGTCGCAATATGGATGAGCTGTTGCGCTTGGTGGATGCTTTAGCATTTCATGAGGAGCACGGAGAAGTGTGTCCTGCAGGCTGGCAAAAAGGTGATAAAGGTATGGATGCTTCGCCAGCCGGTGTGGCCGCGTATCTCGAAGCCAACTCTGAAAAGCTGTAGTAATACAGTTTACTATGAAGGGCCTGATTGGGGTGTAGGATGCTCCAGTTCAGGTCCTTTCTTGCCAGCTTCTTGTTTTTCAAGATCAGCTAAAGGCCAACCACCCAGCTGGTGCCAGGTATTAAATATCTTACAAAATAACTCGGCGGTTTTTTCGGCATCGTAAAGGGCTGAGTGGGCTTCTTCATTAGTGAATTCAATGCCAGCCAGCTTGCAGCACTGAGCCAATACGGTGTGTCCGTAAGCAAGCGCACCTAAACTGGCCGTATCCAGGGTGGAAAACTGATGAAAGGGGTCGCGTTTAATTTGATTCCGCGCAATAGCCGCTTTTATAAATTGATGATCGAAATGCGTATTGTGGCCGACGATAATGGCCCTGGAGCACTCGTAGAGTTTTAAGTCTCGGCGTATTTGCTGCAGGAGTTCGTTGATGGCTTCTGATTCACTGACGCTGTCACGAAAAGCGGAATCCAGCTTGATCCCGGTAAATTCAAGCGCGGAAGTTTCAATGTTGCTGTTGGGATAAGGCTCGATCGGAAAAAAAAAGCGTTGTCCGGGGGTCAATAAGCCATGATCATTCGGGACAAGTGTCACAGCACCTATCTCAAGTAAGGCATCCGTATTGGGATTGAAGCCACCCGTTTCTACGTCGATCACGACCGGATAGAAGCCTCGAAAACGTTGTTTAAAAAAAGGTATCATGCGCTTTTGCCATGTTAAAAATTTAGAAGTCGAATCAAGAATTAGATAGTCTAACGGATCTGCTGTGCTGAAAACATCCCATAACGTTCTTGGGTTTTTCTAGTGGAACGATATTTGTATGACTTATATGGTTTGAATGGGTGTATCGCTTATGGTGTTTGATCTTAATATGCGAACTTTTGCTGCTATTTCTTTGCTTGGTTTACTCTTTGGGCTGCTGGTTAACCATCAGGCGATGGCTGTGACGGATGAATTTTATGCCCGAGAGGACGTTTCCGCCTGGATTGTGCAGCCAACTTTATTGGAATGTGTTTTGAAGCATCCGGTCCCTGAGTATGGGGAGGGTGTCTTTATTCATGAGGCCGGAGAGGCCTTAAGGTTTCAGTTGAACGCTTTGAGGCCGCTGCCGCGTGCTGATCAGGTGATTGTTGAGTCGAAGGCGCCTCCTTGGGCGGCTAATAACGAATTAAAGCACCTGGGCGTCACCGAGGGCGTTGAGGGGGGGCACCCCGTTAAAGTAAACGAGCATTTATCGGCATCTCTGTTGGCCGAACTAAAGCGTGGCTATTTACCGTTATTGACCCATGAAGGCTGGGTCATGGGAGACCCCCTCCGGGTTGTGCTTTCATCGGTGAATTTTGGGCCTGCGTATGAACAGTTTTCTGCCTGTGTCAGCGAGCTTTTTCCGGCCAATTTTCGCCAGTTGGAAAGAACAACGGTCCTGTTTGATACCGATAAATCCGACATCAAGTCGGATTTTATGGATCGCCTCGAGCTTCTGGTTGATTATATGAACATCGACGCCAGTGTGAACAGGTTATATATCGATGGTCATACGGATAATGTGGGCGGCAATGGATATAATTGGGACCTTTCTAAGCGTCGTGCGGAAGCGGTTCAATTGTATCTAAAAGGCCTTGGTCTTGAGGAAGATCAAATCATAATGCGGTATCATGGTGAACTGTTGCCGATCACGGATAATGGTAGCTCGGTTAATCGAGCTCGAAATCGCCGGGTGACGCTCAGACTCGAACAAGATTCTTAATCCTCTTTTTGTTTGGAACTCGCATCATGAAAAAAGTGGTTTTAGCCTACTCAGGCGGCCTGGATACATCCATCATCGTTAAATGGCTACAACAAGAATACGGTTGTGAGGTGGTAACCTTCACCGCCGATATAGGGCAAGGTGAAGAAATTGAGCCTGCTCGAGCCAAAGCAGCCCAGATGGGTGTCAAAGAAATTTTTATTGAAGATCTGCAAGAAACCTTTGTAAAAGAGTATGTCTGGCCGATGTTTCGCTGCAATACCCTGTATGAAGGTGAGTATTTACTCGGTACTTCTATTGCTAGGCCCTTGATTTCCAAGCGATTGGTGGAAATTGCAGAATCCGTGGGAGCGGATGCGATTTCGCATGGCGCAACTGGAAAAGGCAATGATCAGGTACGATTTGAGTTGAGTGCCTATGCACTCAACCCGGCAATTAAAGTCATCGCCCCTTGGCGAGAATGGACGCTTAATACACGGACTAAATTAATGGAGTTTGCCAAGACCCACAACATTCCAATTGAGCAAAAGCGGGGAGCTGAAAGCCCGTATTCGATGGATGCGAACTTGCTGCACATTTCCTATGAAGGAGGGCCATTGGAAGACCCATGGACAGCACCTGAAGAGTCCATTTGGCGTTGGTCCTCGAGTTTAGAGTCGGCCCCTGATGAGGCTCAAATCCTGACGCTTTCCTTTGAGAAAGGGGATTTGGTGGCCATTGATGGTGAGCGACTGTCGCCTGCCGAGTTGTTGAGAAAATTGAATATAATTGGCGGACAGCATGGGGTTGGTCGCTTGGATATTGTAGAGAACCGTTATGTGGGCATGAAGTCGCGGGGATGCTATGAAACCCCTGGCGGCACCATTTTGTTGAAAGCGCATCGAGCCATCGAGTCGCTGACGTTGGATCGAGAATTAGCGCACATGAAAGACGGCTTGATGCCGAAGTATGCCGAGCTGATCTACAACGGGTATTGGTTTTCTCCTGAGCGCCAAGCGTTACAGGCGTTGATTGATGCATCTCAGCAAACCGTAACCGGCGATGTTTGCATTAAGCTCTATAAAGGCAATGTTGTCGTATTAGGCCGTCAGTCGGAGAGTAACAGCTTGTTTAACCCAGAGATTGCCACGTTTGAAGATGATCAGGGGCAATACAATCAACGAGATGCAGCTGGCTTCATTAATCTCAATGCGCTGCGCCTCAAAATGCAGCAACAGTCTCGGTAAAACAGGCCTGGTAACAATTTTTAACTTAATTGGTTTTTGTTAACTTTATTAGTTTTGGAGGGCGCTCAGTTAGAGCGTGTGCCAACACTTGTTTACGGATTGCAAACAGACAACTGGCTGGTTATTTCATAGGGTATTGATACCTCCTCATTATTTATTGAAACGCTTTGAAGAGGTATCTGAATCTGATTGATATTAACTTTAGAAAGCAGGGACTCTAATGGAACAAACCGACGCAATAACACTTCCCGATTTTTCGGTTTTGGTCGTGGATGACCAACTCGATAACCTCGTAGCACTCGAACACGTTTTCTCAGAACTCGGTGTGTATTTTCGCAGCGCCACCAGTGCTAAGGACACATTGATACAGTTGGATCGTCAGATCCCTGATTTATTGCTGATTGATGATACTTTTTGTATTGATTTGAAGGGAATT
>CAZECE010000122.1:0-20526 GCA_964510525.1 uncultured Pseudomonadales bacterium
GGTCATACCTGGGGCACGTAAATTGACGATGGTGACCACAACATTAATCGCACCCATAATGGAAGAAATACCCATCAAGTGCACTGAAAAAATGAAAAAGTCAGTGCTGGGTGGGCCATAGGTTGTAGAGAGTGGCGCGTAAAAAGTCCAACCAAAGTTTGGCGCACTGGGGCCACCCAAAGCAGACTGGATGACAGACGCTATCAAGATGGAGAAAGCGAAGGGCAGCAGCCAAAAGCTCCAGTTGTTCATTCTGGGCAATGCCATATCCGGTGCGCCAATCATCATTGGGATCAACCAGTTAGCGAGCCCAACAAATGCCGGCATAACGGCCCCAAAAACCATGATCAGTCCATGAACGGTCGTCATTTGGTTAAAGAAGTTAGGATCGACAATCTGCAAGCCGGGGAACATCAATTCTGCCCGAATAACCATTGCCATAAAGCCGCCAACCAAAAACATCAGCAAGCTGAATATCATGTACATGCTGCCAATGTCTTTGTGGTTGGTCGTAAAAAGCCAGCGCTTAATGCCTGTTGGATGGTGTGCGTGCTCGCCCATGCTGATGCCTCTTATTTAGTTTTCTGTTCAGTATTCAGTTTTCTGTTCAGATTAATGGTCGTAAATAACGTCTTTAGGTTGTACTAAGTCGCCGGTATCGTTGCCCCATGCGTTTCTTTCATAGGTGATGATGGCAGCGAACTCTTTAGGTGTGAGCGTGTCTTTAAAGCCAGGCATGGCGTTCAATCCATTGCGAACTATATTGATGTGATCGCCAACGCGTTCAGGGTTAATCGCTATGTCTGCTGCGGCTAAAGCTGGGAACATGGGAGGTAAGCCCGCACCGTCAACTTGATGGCAAGCGGAACACTTGGCAAGGTATTGCTCTTCACCAAAACTCATCAATTCATCCATAGTGAAGGTAGCTTCTACACTGTTGGCTGCTTCTTCGGCGGCTTTGGCTTGGGCCGCTTGCTCATCGGCGAGCCATTGTTTGAAGTCGTTTTGGGAAACGGCTTCAACCACAACGGGCATAAAGCCGTGGTCCTTACCGCACAGTTCGGTACACTTGCCGCGGTAAGTGCCTTCTTTGCCTTCGGGTACCAGGGTCCAGGATTCGTTTACAAAACCAGGAATGGTGTCTTTTTTGATACCAAAGTCAGGCACCCACCAAGAATGAATCACATCATCCGATGTTAAAAGAAAGCGTACTTTTTGTCCGGTAGGGATAACTAAGGGTTTATCTACTTCTATCAGGTAATTCGGGCTTTTTTCGGGTTCGGTGGCAGCAACGTTTGCAGAAGCCAAGCCGCTGGGAAATAGGCCGCCTGTTAATGATGGGGTTTCATATTGCTCTCTAGGCGTAGAGAGTACGGACAAAAAGCCCAGTTCTAATGTGTTGTCGCCTTCATATTCAAGGTACTCGTAGTGCCATTTCCATTGAGAGGCGGTGACTTTGACCGTCAACTCAGACTCGCTGGTGTCACTCATGGCCATTAATACCTTGGTTGCTGGAACGGCCATAGCGATCAAAATTAAAAAAGGAATGGCGGTCCAGATGATTTCCACGACAGTGCTTTCATGGAATTGTGCGGCTTTGGCGCCTTTGGATTTGCGATGTTTAAAAATGGAGTAAAACATGACAGAGAAAACAACGATGCCGATCACTGTGCAACAATAGAACATCAATCGGTGAAGATTAAAGATCTCTTGGCTGATCGCTGTAACGCCAACAGGCATGTCGTAACTTGTCTCAACGGCAAAGGCATTGAGGGTTAAAAAACCACAAAAAGCGGTCAAAAGAAGCCTAAATAAATCAAGCCTGCGCATTGGCAAAACTCCCTAAACAGTAACTGGCAGTGAACAGCAACTAAACAGTGCAATGAAGCTCGGTTTTGTTTTCTAAAGTAAAATCTGGGAAGTGCGTATTATATACAGGGAACATGTCTGGCGACCAGATGGGGAATAAAAAAAACTGAGACTCTTTAGTCTCGTGAGGCTCAACTCTATAGTTCGCAATTGGGTGAGCAATTGCACTCATGGTCGCACTGACAGTTGCACTAAAAAGTCACTGTGGTAGCCTTCAGGTCACTTTTCAAGGTGCACGAATTATGGTCTTAAAGTGTTATCTTCGTGCTAGATTGGTGTGGCTTTTTATTAGGTTGTGGCTTTTTATCTGATTGGTGTGCATTTATTTCAAGTTGGTGTTACTTCAGGAGTAGGAGAGTTTCTTGGTTAAAGAAGATAAGAGTGGTGAAAAAAAGCATGTCTATCGCGTATCCTTTATTAACCACGGTAATGTTTACGAAGTGTATGTGCGGGAAATTTACCAAAGTGATCTCTATGGCTTCATCGAAGTAGAGGATTTCTTGTTTGGAAATCGTTCTCAATTGGTCGTGGATCCTGGTGAGGAGCGACTGAAAACAGAATTCAGCGGTGTCTCTCGCAGCTACGTCCCCATTCACTCTATTTTGCGGATAGACGAAGTAGAAAAAGAAGGGGTGCCAAAAATTATGGATGGGAAAGGCAGTAATATTGCTCAATTCCCAGGTATAAGCGGCATCAATGCGCCGGGTGGTGGTAAATCAAAAGACTGATTTAAGTACATTCTTATAGAATCAGCTTAGTTTCAGCCCGGCCTCTCTAAGCAAATTACATGTGGCGATCAGTGGCAGGCCTATCAGCGCCGTGGGGTCATCGCTGCGGATTGATTCGCACAAGCTGATTCCAAACCCTTCCGACTTGCAGCTGCCTACACAGTCTAAGGCAGGTTCTGTTTTAAGATAGTGGGAAATTTCCTCTTGGCTCAGCTGACGCATTTTGACCTCAGTTGAGGTTTCTCGGCAGTTGAAGGATGCATTTCGAGGGTTATAAAGGCAAATGGCGGTGTGGAAATAGAGGGTTTGCCCACTCATATCCGTGAGTTGTTGTGTGGCTTTTTCCAAGCTGCCGGGCTTAGAGAGTAATTGATTATTGCAGATAGCGGATTGGTCACAGGCCAACACCAGCCGATCGGTATGTTGCCCGGCGATCTTCTTGGCTTTATTGAGAGCGAGCCTTTCGGCTTGCGCCTTGGCGGATTCACCGTTGAGTGGGGTTTCATCTACATTCGGGGCTACAACGTCAAACGGAACTTTTAAGCGCTTGAATAAGCCTTGTTTGTAGCTTGATTGAGTTGCCAATAGAAGTGGCTGATCAAAGTCGTCTGTTTGCGTATTTTTCATGGCCGCTATTGTACACAACAAGCTATTGTACACAACGAGGGTGGCGGGCATACTATTGGAAAATTAAATTAAGTGATTTTTAGGGCATTTTATGGCTGAGACGTTAATAAAAAGCGAAGCCTGGCTGGGTAAAGCCATCAAATTACAAGAAGCAATTAAAGGTGAGTGGTGTTTGAATGGCTTCTTAAGATTAGGCCAATTTCCACGCCTGATGGCCTATGCCCCGATTGCCGGTGAAGATGCGCTTCGTGACGAACGTCCGATTCAAGCCACTTTACGTTTTTATACCGATGCCCGTGGTCGAATGCGCTTATCGGGTGAGTTGTTTTGGCAGATTCCTGTTATTTGTCAGCGGTGTTTGGATATTTTTGATCAAAGGCTGCAAGTTCAGGTGGACTCTGTATTGAAGGATGCAAAAGCAAAAAAATTAAAGGCCTCCGAAGAAGACTGTGATGTGATCACGATTGAAAACAGTGTGCCTGAGTGGGCTGACTTGTTGGAAGATGATTTGCTTTTGGCGTTGCCAATTGTGCATAAACACCCAATAGAACAGTGCAAAGTACAAGTTGTTGCTGCTGAACCTCAGGAGTTGCCGAGTTCAGAAAGTGAGGATACTCAGCGGCCTTTTGAAAAATTGGCGGAACTGTATCAGCACAAAAAATCGCAGTAAATCGTTCTGCAGTAAAAAGCCTATCGTTTTAAAATAACCCTACAATTATAAGATAACCATGTTAAGTCTTTTATATTCGTTAACGCCACGGCGATCGAATAGCGCGTCGCCTATTGTCGGGCGCATGGCATTTTTAGGCCAAATAGAGAGTAAGCCTTTTTCCAGTCAGCCAAAAAAATATGAGCCGTTAATTAAGTTCCGTCATGGCTTTAATTCGGATCTTCGTCATAAGGTGAGTTCAAAAAGCCTGGAATCCGTAGGGGCGTTAAAGACATTAGAGATCGCTTGTAAAGCCCGAGCAGTTGATGCCATCCAGCAAGAATGGACGCAAGGTCGGATAAAGTTTGCTATTTTGGGCGCGGGTCAAGAGCTGCCACAGATTTTGATGGTCAATCAAAAGCCAGCTTGGATGAGCGGGTATTATCGAGACCTCGCCGCCACCTTGGCCAGTGGTGCTCTGTCCGAGCAACACGTGTTTGCGCAAGCCTTGGGAGATGCTGAGCCAGGGCACGATCCGGCTTCAAACGGGCGAATGATGGCGCATCACTTTGGCGATCGCGCGCTGAATTCGGATGGCAGTCTAGCCAATATGGCAGGAAAAATCCGAATTGCCAGTCGCTCGTCGGCTCTGGGTTCTCAAATGCCTGCGGTGTATGGAATAGGTGTGTCTTTGAAGGGGACGGGGCAATTTAATGTGGCTTTTATTGGCGACTCTTCCTGTGCCGAAGGAGTATTTTGGGAAAGTCTTAACCAAATTGCTATTGCTCAGTGTCCTACGGTTATTATGGTCATGGACAATGGCATGGGCATTACGGTTCCCGTGGAAAAGCAAGTCGCGCACGGTAATATTTCCAAGGCCGCCTCAGGAATCATCAAGACTCTGGGTCCGGTTGATGGTTGGGATTATCAAGCGGTGAAAAAAGCGTGCTCTGATGCGGCCGCTTCCGCAAAAAATGACGTGCCAGTATTGGTTCATGTCAAGGTCACCAGGCCTCACGGTCATTCCAGCACAGGCGGTACCCGAGCCGATTCTCTTGAATTGAAACAATTTAACCAAGAATACGATGGTATCGAGCATTTGAAACAAGCCATTAAAGATCAAGGCTGGGCGGATGATGCGCAAATAAATCAAGTGATTCAGGGGGCTCAAGCTTATGTGCGAGAGGCTTCTGAACAAGCTTGGCAACATTATTACCAGCCTATTGTGGACTTAGCGAAAAACTGTGTTCAGGTATTTCAGCAGGTATCGGAGTCTCCTGCATTGACTGATTCTGATCTGAAGTTGGTGGCTAAAAAAATCATCGCACGCAGTGAGTTGACAGCGAACGTAGCACTCACACGATATGAGCTGCATCAGTTCATGCAGCAGGTGCTGTTAACCTTGCATCGCGGTGGCGGCGAAGCGAGCCATGTTCAGCAGGTAGTGGCATGGATTAATGCGCAACAATCAGCGTCAGTGACACGATGGTCCAGTGATGTCTTTGCATCTGAAAAATTCAGCGCAAAATCCGTTTTGGTTGTTGAGCCAACCTACCCTACATCGCAGCAAAAGATGGACACCTTGGCCCACATCATTGGAGCCGGTTTATCGACGCTGTTAAGCAAAGATCCAGAACTGTGTATTTTTGGTCAAGATGCGGGTCAGTTGGGAGGAGTCAGTACTTGTACGCTGGGGTTGCAATCAGGGGTTGAGCAGTCCGTTTCGGGAGATTGGAAAAAAGCACCGGCATTAGAACAATATTTGCCAGAAAAAGGCTTTGGTGCCGATCGGGTATTTGATACGGCAATCTCAGAAGCGGTAGGGATAATAGGTTTGGCGTTGGGTCGTGCCTTGGTTGGCAAAGCCAGCATTGCGGAAATTCAATACGTGGATTACATGCCTTATGCGTTGCAGCAGTTGATTGATGAGGTGGCGAGCTTGCGTCATCGAACGGCGGGTGGACAGCAGGCACCTATGTTGATTCGAACGCATGGGCATCGTCAGCTGGGCATGTGGCACTCGGGTTCGCCGATGGGCCTGTTGATGAGCATACCGGGTTTGCACATCTTGGTGCCTCGCAGTGGCGTTCAAGCGTCTCGATTGTATCAAGCGGTGATGCAGGGTAAAGACCCGGCTGTTTCAGTTGAGCCGTTAAACGAAATGTACGCCAAAGAGGCTGTACCTGATAATTTAGATCAAGCCACTTTACCGGTAGGGCATGCTGAGATCATTGTGGATACAACCGATGGTGTAGACGATGCGAATCAGTGCACAGTGGTGACTTACGGTGGCTCTTGTTGTCGAATTTCTGGGCAAGTGGCGGCTGATCTTAAAAAAGAAGGTATTGGAATTAAGGTTGTGGATTTGCAAACCTTGTCGCCTTTGGATGTGAATGGGGTTGCAAAGGCTGCGATTCGTGCAACCGGTAAAGTAGTGTGGTTTGACGAAGATTACCCAAATGGTGCGATGTCATTCATTGCAAAAGAGTTATTACATGGCGGTGATAATCCAGACGAGAAGCTCATCTATGCCATTGAATCCGAAACCTTTTTGACGGCAAGGCCTCATAAGCCTGCGTATGGGGCTGATGGAGGTGCTTATAGCAAACCGCAAGCGGAGGACGTACAGTTGGCGGTGCTTAAGGTGCTGGATGCAGCCGATGGTGGCAAGCGCCTACCACCAGGGTTGCTGAGTCGTGAGGCGATAGAGCGTCGCATTCTAAAATAACGTGTTTAAATTAATGTTAACGTAACTGGGCCTTCACAAGAGCGCGCTTGGGCAATGGGTGTCCTTCTATGGTCATCGTTTGTTCGTCATTTAGAAAGTCACTTAACGATTCAAACGTCATCCACTCGGTGCGACGTTGCTCCTCACATGTTGTCGGGCTGACATCGACGAGTTCGATCTGAGAAAATCCAACCCGTTTTAACCATTGCATTAACGTATCCGTGCTTGGAATAAACCAAACGTTGCGCATCTTGGCGTATCGGCCGTCGGGTACCAACACCTCTCCTAACTTGCCATCGATGATTAAGGTTTCAAGGATTAGGTGTCCATTAGGCTTTAAGGTATTTTTTAGCTGGTATAAGTGATCAAAGGGGGAGCGCCTGTGGTAAAGCACGCCCATTGAAAAGACGCGATCAAAGCATTTTAACTGGTCAGGTAATTGCTCAACACCGATGGGTAAAACAAAGTTGGCTAAGCTTTTCGGTAAAAAGGTGCGAATCGCTTGCCATTGCAGAACAAACTTAAACGTTGGATCAATCCCCACTACCAGGTCAGCGCCTTTGCCCAGCATGCGCCAACCGTAGTACCCATTGCCAGCGCCGATATCTAAAATGCGTTCGCCTTCCAGTGTGTCAAAAGCCTGTTCTAATCGTTGCCATTTCTTGTGTGATTGCCACTCTGTATCGATCAACAAGCCGAAGAGTTCAAACGGTCCTTTGCGCCAGGGATGAAGCCCCATCAAGTGTTGTTGGAGTTCTTCTCGTTGCGCATGACTCAAAGCGGGGTTGGCTTTTACGTTGATGGCATGGCTGTTGAGGTCGTAGCTGCTGGGGTGGTAGTTGCTGGTGTCGTAGCTGTTGGGGTCGTATTGGTTGAGACGGCTGTTGCTATCAGTCAATTGGTTGCGAAACCGTTCTAAAGCCTCCAAGGAGGCAAACCACTCTTTAGCATCACCCCAGCGTTCATGAATCGGAAAGCTTTGCAACTCTTGCTTTAAAGTAGGCAGCCAGTGCTTGAAATCTTCATGCTCTAAGTGTTTGAACAGCTCTGAGTAAAAAGACGATAAGTCCATGTTGATCGGGCATCTTTGAGGGGTTGTTTTGTTGGGGTTATTTTTCGGCGGCGATGCCGACAAACTGCAAACATTGAAAGAAAACGTGTACGGATCGAAAGCCAACGGCTTTCAGGCGTTCGGTGTGTTGCGCCAGGGTTTCAATTTTTAAAACCGATTCTAGGGCTTGGCGTTTCTGGCTGATTTCAAGTGCCGAATAGCCTTGGTGGCTTTTGTATTGTTCGTGCGTTTCAGTAAACCAGCGGTGCTCGTTTTCATCCAGTTGGCGGGTTTTCTCAGATAATAAGAGCAGGCCGCCGGGTAACAGGCCTTGGTAAATACGTTCCAGGCACTCCGTTCGGTCTTCGATGGGTAGGAACTGCAAGCAATAATTTAAGATAGCCAAAGAGGCGTTTTCGTAGCGTATGTGTCGAATGTCATCTTGCTGAAGTTGAATGTTGGCAAAGTTGTTCAGTGTGCCGAGTTTGGCTTTGGCTTGTTCAATCATCGCCGGGGCGTTATCAATGGCGATAAACTTCACGTTCGTTAATCGAGGATCTTGTTGTATGGTATGACTCAATTGGTAGGTAACCGCGCCATGAGAGCAACCCAAATCGTAGACTCGTGTGTTGGGGCGTATGACCTTTTTTCCCAAGCTGCCAATCAGTTCCAGTAAGGCTTGATAGCCTGGAACAGAGCGCTGAATCATATCTGGAAAAACTTGGGCAACGGTTTTATCAAAGCTAAAAGGCGAGATGTGTTGATGCGGATGGCGGTAGACCTGATCAATGGCGTTGCGTGTTGTAAGCTCTTCTATTTCTGTGGTGTCCATAAGCGCTCTTTTTATATTTTTTCTATGCTACGTTAGTGATTTGAACGTCATGCGGGTCTCGCTTTTACGTCCTCATACCGGCTGGCCAATAACTTAGCCAAAGAGTCTTGTCGGTTTTGGTTTGCAATGCTGATTGCCGTCTGGCCGACTCGATTTTTAATGTGAGGGTCTGCCCCTTTTTCCAGTAGCCGAATAATGATCGGGCGGTGGTCTTTCTGGCTGGCGATATGCAGTGCGGTATTTCCTTCACCGTTAGTGACGTTAGGGTTGGCATGGTGAAACAAAATTTGCTCGACTTGCTCAATGTTTTCAAGGCGTGTCGCGGTGATTATAACGGGTTCATAATGCTTGTTGGTGGTGTTTAATTCAGCTCCTTTTTGAATCAACCAGTTGGCGAGAGCAAAATCTTTATGGAGCAGTGCCGACTGCAACAAGCTACACCCATCGCTGGATTGCGTATTAATTGAAATATGATGATCTTCTATCAAAAAAATAGCGTCTTGAGTTTTTTGTTTGCGAATCGCAATAAAAAGATCCGTTTGAGCTTTGGTTTGGGGTAAAGAATGTTTTTTGGGTTTAGAGTCAGCAGGAGAGCCTTTAAAGAGGGTGCTGAGTTTCTTTAAGATTTTCGCCATGAACGTTATCCCCTGTGGTTACTTTAAAGGTTTCCTTAAAGCGAAAGCGGTTATGAGTGGATCGTTTTTTGAGCTGCAAGCAATGTGTTTTGTAATAGCATCGCAACGGTCATCGGGCCAACGCCGCCAGGCACTGGCGTGATCCACTTAGCCTGCTCTTTTGCTGTTGAGAACTCAATATCGCCGACTAATTTGCCCGAAGGTAGACGGTTAATGCCAACATCGATGACGATGGCATCCGGTTTGATCCAGTTGCCAGGGATGAACTCAGGCTTACCCACACCCACCACTAACACCTCAGCTCGTTGAATGTGTTGCTGCAAATGTTGAGTGAATTTGTGACACACTGTCACCGTGCAACCGGCGAGGAGCAGCTCCAGCGCCATAGGTCGACCGACAATGTTTGAGGCGCCGACGACCACGGCTTCTTTGCCAGTTAAGTCTTGTTCGGTTGTTTCGAGTAGTTTCATGATGCCCATGGGAGTGCAAGGGCGAATCTGAGGCTGCCTTAAGGCGAGTAGGCCAATATTATGTGGATGAAAGCCATCAACATCTTTCTCATGACGGATCAGTTGCAGCAATGTGTCGCTGTTGAGGTGCTCTGGGAGCGGCAGCTGAACTAATATGCCATCGATTGTTTTGTCATTGTTTAATGATTCAATCAGAGTGACGAGCTCGGTTTCTGGGGTATTCTCTGGCAAATGCACCAAGTTAGAGTGAATGCCGGCGGCTTCACAGGCGGCGCGTTTTTTATTGACGTACACTTCTGAGGCGGGATCCGCTCCGACTAATATAACGGCCAGGCCGGGTGCTCGATGGCCTTCTTTGAGACGCGTATGAATGGCAAGCTTGGTTTGCTCGTTAATCTGCTGGGCGAGAGCGCTGCCGTCTAGAATCTGGGCCATAATGATAAAGCTGTTTGGGTTCAATGCAACTAAGAAGTCGATTTTCTAGATCGATTCAAATTCGATTATAGTACTGAGAGTTGAATCAGTATCAGTACAGTGATATCAAAAAATAACCGAACTGTCTTTCAGCAAAAATGCGAGGCTACCACAAAACAGGGCGGATCCCAAAAATATGCACTGGATGAATGTGTTTTTTAAACGTTCTGTTTTCTTTTTCTGAGTTTCAATTTCCGTTTTAAGTAAGCCGATTTCTGCCAGCAGCTTTTTTTCAATCGCACTGGATAAATTTTGTTGGCTTAACTGCAGCCAGTGGGAAAGTTCTTCTTTTTGTTCTTTCAGCAACGTTTGTAGAGAGTCTTCCGAGACTAGGTTGTGAGCAGCGTAAGAGGTCTCGGGATCATTGTTGATGGATTCTATTTCAATAGCTGCAAGATCGGCGAGGTTGTCTAATGAGTTATTGAGCAGAGTTTCAGCTTCGGAGTGAGAGGCTCCGGCGTGGCAATTTTGCATCTTATCTGAGAATGATCTCAGTTCTGCAACAACTTGTTCCACATCGGTGTGTTTTAGCGAGGTGGGGACGGCTCCGATGGCGCCGAGTAAGCGTGCCTGATCAGCGTAGACTTTACCTTCTTCGGAAGAAAAAGTGAGCACAGGGATTTTACCTGCAGAAGGGTTGGTTTTAATCGCTTTTACCGCTTGCAAACCTGTTAAGCCATCAATGTTTCGATTCATGAAAATGACATCAGGCTTAACGGCTGAAGGATTGTTTAATAAGATGATGGCATCATCAGCGGTACTGGCGACAAGAGCTGAAAAGCCATTCTTTTCAAGAAGTTGCACCAAGAAGTGTCTACAAAAATCGGTACTTTCGATAATCAAAGCGGTTTTAGGTGGCCGATTCATGATGATTTTGGTACCAATTTAAAGGAGAAATATCAAAATAACTTAACTTGAAATTATTTTGGCCTTACCTAAAAAATTAGGCTGTACCCTCTGTATTTGCAAATTTTGCTGATGAAATCCAGGGATTGTTAAGGCAGTGTGAGCTTAATGTAAGCAATTGTAATCTATAGGCTTATTTTAAAGGCGGTGACTTGCTGATCATTCAAATTTTCAAGTAGTATTTCTTTCACATCAAAAAAAGTATGTGCGCTGATTCAAAGTAATGGCTTTCCTTAGTTTTTTTGATGGCAGTTGCCACCTATACTTTATGTACGGTTTAACTTTCGAGCGTTTTATAACTAAACAGGAGGAACAAACCGATGAATACTGAAAAGACACATTCAGGATCTCCTCATTATTTAGAGAACACGGGTTTTGCTAGTGATCCCAATGGTTACAGTGCGTTAGGTCGACTTTTAGTGTTTTCACTGGTATTTCAAGTTGTGTTAGCAACGTTTTCAGTTTGGGCCTGGGTCTCTTTTGTAGTTTTGAGCAGCATGGTGCTTTTATTTATGTTGGTCTTTCGCGCCACAGAGCAAGAATCCCCTGCAGCTGCATTGATGCCAGTTGTTCCAGTCGCAGAGTCACCCGTTTCGACAGATTAAATTTATTAACAGCATTAGATCGAAAAAAGCCTCGGTATAAGCCGGGGCTTTTTTGTGGGCGGTTTTGTTCTAAGTATTGATCTTTTGAGTTAGAACGCTTAGCGTATCAGTCCGTTTACGAATGATTGATTGTTATGAGGGCATTATGAAAAAGCTTCTGGTTTTACTTCTTTTTTTATCTACGCCGAGTTTTGCTTGGGTTTCTGCCAGCAACGTTAAAATTACAAAACTCATTGCCTGGGAAAATCTAGATGATGATGGACCTCTTCATTTCGAAATGTCTGATGGAAGATGGTGTTATGTCCCTTCAGGAAAGAAAACCCTGAATTCTTTGGTTTTTACACTTTATGCAGCCGGTCGTAATATTGAATATCATTGTCATGATGCAGCGGACTCAAGTTCCGGCGGCTCAGTTCCGGCGGCACATAAACTCCATAGGATTATTTCTTGGTAGGGCTTATCAAATAGTTCTATTTATGTTTTTTTATTGCTGATTAATTGAGCTTTTTATATTTTCTCGTTGGGCAAACGAATACTCCTCGATTATAATGCGGTCTCTTTTTTAGACCGCATTTTTCGTTTATGTCTGGCTCTTTTTTACATCAAAATCACCTCCCTAAATCCCAATCGGATCAGGTTCACTGGTATGGCTTAAGCCCTTCTGTTTTTGCTTTGTGCTTGGCGGAGGCGGCTAACGTTTCAGCTGAGCAGGGGGCGCATCAGGTGATGGTTGTCCTGACCGATGGGCCTGAAGCGTGCCAAACGTTGCGCGAAAGTGTCGCGTTCTTTTTGCAAGATGAGGAATACCCTCTGTTGGAGTTTCCCGATTGGGAAACCCTGGCATATGATTCATTCTCCCCTCATCAAGACATCATCTCCACCCGAGTAAAAACCCTGGTGCAGTTGCGTCAACTGCGCTCTGGGATCATTTTCTTGCCGGTTGAAACAGGGCTTTCTCGATTGTGCCCAATGGAGTATTTGGGCCAAACGACGTTTCTGCTCAGTAAAGGCCAATCCTTCAACATCACAAAAGAAAGAATGCGCTTAGAGCATGCCGGGTATTTTTGTGTTGATACCGTGCAAGAGCATGGTGAATTTGCGGTTCGTGGAGCGATTGTTGATCTGTTTCCGATGGGCAGTGAGTATCCCATCCGTATCGAACTTTTTGATGATGAAATCGAAACGTTACGATATTTTGACCCCAGCAACCAGCGCTCGATCGATGTCGTTGACGAAATTAAGCTATTGCCTGCTCGGGAAATGCCACTGTCTCCGTCTGGTATTGAACGCTTTAAAACCAACTTTAAAGAAATCTTTGATGACGTTGATTACCGGCGCTGTGGCTTTTACCAAGATGTGATCGAAGGCATCGCGTTTCCGGGCATCGAATACTACTTGCCGTTGTTTTTTGAAAAGACCGCCAGCTTTTTTGACTACCTGCCCAAAGAGGCTTTACTGGTGTGTTCGCCTGAATTGCCTGAAAAGTTGCGCAGCGCTTGGTCGCAGATTGAAGAGCGTTATGAAAGTCGGCGGCACGACATCAGTCGACCGGTATTAGCCCCGCAACAATTGTATTGGAGTGTTGAGCAGTTTTTTCAGCAATTGAATGACTTTGCCAGAATTCAGTTGCACGCTGGTGCTAATCCCTCAGCTACCAAAACCAATCATCATCAGTTCATCACCCACGAGCAGCCCGATGTTCAGGTGGAATCAAAAAAACAAGAACCGTTGGCACGTTTTCAAACCTTTTTGGCGGATCGTGAGAAGGATGGGTTGCGTACCTTGTTGTGCGCGGAAAGTCTGGGTCGGCGTGAAGTACTGAAAGCCTTATTGGAGAAGCACCATCTACATCCCAAAGATGTAGCGGATTGGCCGACTTTTTTGGCTTCGGACGCGCTTTTTTGTTTGACTGTGGTCGATTGCCTGACCGGTTTTGAACTCCCTAAACAAGGGGTGTCTGTGGTGGCGGAGCATCAGCTCCTTGGCCAACGGGTTCAACAAACAAGGCGACAAGCGCAACCTGAAAACGATGCTTACGAAAATATGGTGCGCAGCCTGACCGAAATTTCTGAAGGCGCACCCGTCGTGCACATTGATCATGGGGTTGGTCGGTACCGTGGTTTGCAAAATCTCACCGTAGACGGTCAGGTGGTTGAATTCTTGCTGCTGGAATACGCCGACGAAGCCAAATTGTATGTGCCGGTGGATTCGTTGCATTTGATTTCTCGGTATTCCGGGTTGGATGAAGACCTAGCCCCCCTTCATAAACTGGGCGCTGCGCATTGGGAAAAAGAAAAGCGAAAGGCGGCTGAAAAAATTCACGATGTGGCCGCCGAGCTTTTGAATATCTATGCGGCACGCGCTGCCAAGCCAGGGTTTGAACACGACTGTCAAACCGAGGATTATGCGTTGTTTTGCGCGGCATTTCCGTTTCAAGAAACCCATGGTCAGGCCAGCGCCATTGCCGATGTTGAAAAAGACATGGCCGCCTCGACGCCGATGGATCGCTTAATTTGTGGTGATGTCGGTTTTGGAAAAACCGAAGTGGCGATGCGCGCGGCTTTTATTGCGATTCAAAATCATCGCCAAGTGGCGGTCTTGGTGCCGACAACATTGTTAGCGCAACAACATTACGAATCTTTTCAAGATCGTTTTGCCGATTGGCCGGTCAAGGTCGGCTTATTGTCACGATTTAAAACCGCCAAAGAACAACAGGAAATTATCAAGCAGCTCAAAGCAGGTGAAATAGATATTGTGGTCGGCACTCATAAATTGCTGCATGGCAGTACGGACTTTAAGTCTTTGGGGTTGCTGATCATCGATGAAGAGCATCGCTTTGGCGTGAAACAGAAAGAAAAGCTTAAAGCCATGCGTTCGGATGTGGATATCTTAACGATGACCGCTACTCCGATTCCACGTACGCTTAACATGTCCTTGGCGGGATTGCGTGATATTTCGATTATTTCAACTCCCCCTGAAAAGCGCCTGGCCATCAAGACCTTTGTGCGAAGTCATGAAGGCGCGGTGATTAAAGAGGCCATCTTGCGAGAATTGCATCGTGGTGGGCAGGTCTATTATCTGCATAATGAAGTCAAAACCATCGAACGCACCGCGGATTTCATCAAAGAGTTGGTTCCCGAAGCGCGCGTTGGGGTGGCGCATGGACAAATGCGAGAGCGGGAGCTGGAATCTGTGATGGCGGATTTTTACCATCGTCGGTTTAATGTGTTGGTTTGTACGACCATTATCGAAACCGGGATTGATGTGCCGACTGCTAACACCATTATTATGGACCGTGCCGATAAGCTGGGATTAGCGCAGTTGCATCAATTACGAGGTCGAGTTGGACGCTCGCACCATCAGGCGTATGCGTATTTGTTAACGGTTGATCGACGCTCCTTATCAGGGGATGCCGAAAAACGTTTGGAAGCCATTGCGCAGACTCAAACCTTGGGCGCGGGATTTAGTTTGGCCAGCCAGGACATGGAAATTCGCGGAGCGGGTGAGTTTTTAGGCGATGAGCAAAGCGGTCAGGTGCAGAGCATTGGCTTGACCTTGTTCTTGGACATGCTCAATGAATCAGTTAAAGCCATTAAAGAAGGCAAAACCCCGAATTTGGATCAACCTGTTATGGCGGGTCCGGAGATTAACTTGAGAGTTCCGGCCTTGATTCCGGAAGACTATCTCAGGGATGTTGGTTTGCGTTTGATTTTATACAAGCGTATAGCCAATACCAAGACAGAAGCTGAGTTAGAGGATTTGCAAATTGAAATGGTGGATCGTTTTGGTATGGTGTCAGAGCCCACAAAAAATTTATTCGAAGTGACTCGAATTCGTCAAATAGCCCAATCGTTGGGTATTTCAAAAATTGAATTCAGTGATGCGGGTGGCATGATTGAATTTGGCAAAGAAACCCAAGTGAATCCTTTGATTTTGGTTAATTTGGTGCAAAAGTTTGTTACGGTATATCAACTATCTGGAGCTGATCGGTTGCGCGTGAAAAAGGCCTTGCCAGAGGCGAAAGAACGCATTGCTTTTGTTGATGAGCTGCTGAGGATTCTGTCGGGGGAGAAAACGATATGAAAAAGGACATAAGCGAAGTTATGAATAAAGCCAACGTTGTAGGGCTGTGGTTTTCTATGCTGCTTGGTCTGGGTCTGGGAATGCCCTCTGCCGTCTGGGCGGATTTTTCGGATCGTGTGTATCAGGTTGAGTTTTACGTTTTTAGTCAGAACCAAACGGAAGGTCGAGAAGCGGAATATTGGTTTAATGATCCCATTGATGATTTATATGAAAATTCGATTACCTTAGAGCAAGGAGCGAGTTATTTCGAATCTTTTTCGATCGTGCCGAGCGCGCAATTATTAACTCCAGAGCTGTTAGATGGTTTGGTATCCAGTCGTCAGTACCGTCTGCTATACCACGCTGCTTGGCAGCAGAAGGTCCAATCAGAAGAGCAGACCATGCCGATTCGACTGCATGGCGGTCAGCTGTTTGGTAACATTGAGTATGAGCTGGAGGGGGTGTTTAAGCTTTACCTGACACGATATCTGCATTTAGAAGGTGAGGTAGCGTTAAAAGACATGGCGTTTAATGATCAGCTGGGCCAATGGGGTGAAGTGGCGCGTTACACAATGAATGCCTCAAGTCGTATGAGAAGCGGCAAAGTGTATTACTTAGATCATCCTGTTTTAGGGATTGCGATTGTTATCCATCATGTTTCTTAATTTTGAGTTTATTTTAAAAAAACATGACAACGGTTTTTGAGACATCCCGCTGGACTGTTTACATTCTTTTATGCGCAGATAATAGTTTGTATACCGGCATTACTACAGATGTTGAGCGAAGATTGGATGAGCATAATGGAGCATCACTAGGGGCTCGCTACACTCGAGCCAGGCAGCCAGTGCAACTGGTGTATCAGGAATCTTGTCCTTGCAGATCGACCGCTGCAAAAAGAGAAGCGGCGATTAAGCAATTGTCGAGAGCAGAAAAACTGGATTTGATTAAATGTTTGAACAGAGAGTCTGTATAAGAGACTGGTTATACGATGAATTTAAGCAAACAGGTAAAGATTACTCGTCTCCAGAGGAAGTTGCAGCCTATGACTCAAGCCATTCTAAATTTAGAGATTTAAAGAAAGAGAGCAACGAGATTCTGGATGCACTTTCGGTTGTGCCAGGTCAGATGTTAGTTGATATAGGTTGTGGCACTGGTGAGTTATCAATAGAAGCAGCCAAGAGAAAGCTCAATGTGTTTGCTGTTGATATTTCAGATGCTATGCGGATTTACGCGGAAAAAAAAGCCAGTCATGAAGGCGTGGAAAATATTCGTTTTCTAAAAGGAGGATTTTTTAATCTGCCTGAAGAAATCGAAGACCCTGATATTATTGTATCCTCATTTAGTCTTCATCATCTTCCCGATTTTTGGAAATTGGAGGCCTTAAAAAATTGCGCTTCTTTATTGAAAAAAGAGGGGAAGTTGTTTATTCAAGATGTTGTCATTGATGAAGAAGATTGCGTTAGTACCATAAATGATTTTATTGTCGATCAAACAGAAAAAGGCGGTGACTTTTTAAAAACGGATGCAATTGAGCATTTTAGAGATGAGTACTCAACCTATACATGGATCTTTGAAGAAATGCTGCGTCGTGCGAACTTGAAAATCATGTCTACTTGCTCGACAAGATCACTTATTAAACGGTATGTGTGTCATGCAGCCTAAGTCTGTACATAAAAATGATTTTTTGATACAGGTTTAGGGCAGTTTTGGCGGGTTTTTAGGGTAGGGTGGCGGTGTCCTAAAAAACGGTCGGATACTGTTGGCGAACTCTAACCTATTGATTATATTATCGATTCTCGATCAAGGAGGATCGCCATGTCGCTTAAGATTTCAACGGTTGAGTCTGTTCCAGAAGCTACTTTTAATACCGCCCATGCGGCATTCCCTAAGGGGAACCCCTGTATGACTTTGCGGGACCATTTCGGCACAGTATTTTCAGATGAACAGTTTGCCGACTTGTTTCCCAAAGACGGTCAGCCTGCTCTTGCTCCATGGAAACTAGCGTTAGTCACAGTACTCCAATTTGGAGAAAACCTCTCAGACAGGCAAGCAGCAGAGTCAGTCAGGGCTCGTATCGATTGGAAATATTTGCTTGGCTTAGAGTTAACCGATCCAGGGTTTGATTTTTCAGTGTTAAGCGAGTTTCGAAACAGATTAATAAATGGCGGCGCAGAAGAGCGGTTATTAAATCTGTTTGTTGAGCTTGCAAAAACAAAGGGATTGGTAAAAGTACGGGGTCAACAGAGAACTGATGCGACTCATGTCTTGGCAGCGGTAAGAGAATTAAATCGTTTAGAATTGGTGGCTGAATCAATGCGTGCTGCATTAAATGAAATCTCTACCATTCAACATGAGTGGATTCAAGAAATTGCTCCGACTGATTGGTATAAACGTTATAGCCGAAGAATCGAAGATACACGATTACCAAAAACATCCACTAAACGCGAAGCCTATGCAACGACAGTAGGTAAAGACGGATTTTTTTTATTGGATCATATTGATAAATCAGAGTTCGCTGTTGAGCTGAATGAATTACCAAAAGTAAAAGCGCTTCGTATTGCCTGGTCTAGGCATTTTGATCAAAGCGATGATGCATCAGGAGGCGGCTCAGTTATTTTTAGATCAAACACAGAAATCAAAGAATCCCCTATAAAAATTGAGTCACCATACGATACTGACGCACGTTATCGAACAAAAAGAGATACAAGCTGGACTGGTTATATGGTTCATTTAACCGAAACATGTGATGAAGAAAATCCTCACCTGATTACTAATATTTATACCACACCAGCAGACGTTCATGATGTAAATGCAACACCAATAATACAACAAGCATTAAAAGACAAAGATCTATTACCAAAAACACATCTTGTCGACTCAGCATATATTGATGCTTCTTTACTGGTAAGCAGCAAAGAAAATTACGATATTGATTTAGTTGGACCTCCCAGAGAATATGCAAGTTGGCAAAAGTTAGAAGGTGGTTATGATACCGATATGTTTACAGTCGACTGGGAAAATAAACAAGTCATATGCCCACGTGAAAAGCGCTCTACCTATTGGAAAGAAGGTAAGGTAAAAGGCCGGAAAAATATGATTGATGTAAAGTTTTCGCCAAATGACTGTAGGCCATGTGAAAACCGGCATCTATGTACTAGGGCAAAAGTACCAAGACGAGGCCTTAAAATCCACGCAAAAGAAGAGTATGAAGCAAGAAAGGCAGTTAGCGCGCGCCTGAATACTGAAGAAGGTAAAAAACTTTATAATAATAGGGCTGGAATTGAAGGGACAATTTCAGAGGGGATAAGAAACTCTGGTTTGAGGCAAGCTCGATACAAAAGTCTTGCTAAGACGCACCTTCAACAGGTTGCCAGCGCAGTAGCGATGAACTTTGACCGCTTTGTATCTTGGGTGTCAGATATTCCACGAAAGAAAACCAGAATTTCTAGCTTCAAAAGTATTCAGCCAGATTTAGCGGTTGTGGCTTAACCAGGTTCGCCAACAGTATCCGGTCCTCTGATTGGATACTGTAGTTACCCGTTAATAGCTATAATTTAAAAAACCATAACCATAGATTTGTACACTATTTTGATCTCATTATTTAATGAATAAAAATCAGTCACATTTAGCAGGAGAGTTTCTTGTCGCCGGTGAGTTATCGAGACGAGGAATGAATGTATCCATCACATTTGGCAATGCAAAATCAGTTGATATTTTTGCCGAGTTAAATCAAAAGGTTTATCGCATAGATGCCAAAGCAATTAAATCAAAGACCAATTGGCCTATATCTGTCAAACAAGTTGGTTCTCAAGTAATTTATATTTTTGTATTTCTCGGAAGTAAAGCAGCCATTTATAAATCACAACCGCCAGAATATTTTTTGGTTAAAGGACGTGACATTTTATCAAAAAATTTAGTTACCACATGGAATAATAGAAGTGGCATTGAGTACAAATCATTAAACATGTCTACCTACAAAGATGCTTGGGATATATTTAAGTGAGCACTGATATTTGTGCTCTGTGTCCTGCTGAAATAAATCCAAACAATGATAGCAGGGAGCACATCATTCCAAATTCAATAGGGGGAAGAAAAAAAGTATCAGGTTTTATATGTATAAATTGCAATAGCAATTATGGTTATAAATGGGATTCCGTATTGGCTAAAAAACTAAATCCATATTGCTTGTTATTAATGATAAAACGAGAGAGGGGTGTTCCACCAAAAAGTGAATTTGTGACTGACGTAGGCAATAAAATTAATCTCAAACATGATGGAAGTATGGATATAGCCAAGCCAAAAATAGAGGAAGAAAAAATTGGTGATAAAGTACATGTTAAAGTTGTGGCGCGAGATTTTAGAACTTTAAAAACAAAAACTAAAGAGGTAATCAAAAAATATCCACAAGCTAAAGAATACTTCTCTGAGATGCTAGAGAAAGCAAATAATGAATCATTTTATTGTAATGATTATATAAATCTTAAACTTGATTTTGGGTGTAATGAGTCTCTCAGGTCGGTAATTAAAACAGCTTTATCTTTAGCTGTTGAATCAGGAGTTAATTCATCTTTATGTGAGGTGGCAACCAAGTATTTATTACATGAAGATACCGATCCATGTTTTGGCTATTATTATGAAAAAGATCTTGTAAAAAATAGAATTAAAGGCCAACCATTTCATTGTGTACGTATACAAGGAGATGCTAAATCAAGAAAATTACTAGCGTATATTGAATACTTTGGCATGCTTAGGATGATAACACTTCTGTCGAAAAATTATATTGGTAATGAAATTGATGTTTATTATGCTATTGACCCAACTACTGGAAAAGAACTAGATATTGCATTTAACATACAATTAACGAGTATAAATGTTCAAGATGTTTTCGAT
>CAZECE010000123.1:0-1641 GCA_964510525.1 uncultured Pseudomonadales bacterium
GAGTTCGTTGACCTCGAGCATCACCAGGCGTTCCATCACAGGTTTCATCGGCCGAATCGACCGTTTTTGTGAGCATCGTTCCCCGTTATTGGCTGGATGCACGACCTTGAGCAACTCTCATTGCGCGATGCCCAAGCCTGGTATGATCAATGGTACCACCCCAGCAACAGCATCATTGTCATTGCCGGAGATGTCGATGCCACACAAAGCATTCACCTAGCGAATCACTATTTTGGGTCTATACCCGATAAGGCCGCCCCGATCACCTCGGCCCCCAAAACCATAGCATCACGTGGCACACGTGAAATCACCGTAAAAGCCGCCGCTCAATTACCCGCTTTGTATATGGGATTTAACACACCTACACTCGGCTCCACAGGCATAGGCTCCAAAGACACAGGCTCAGGCTCAGCAGAGAAACCATCAAACACACAAGCTTACGCGCTGTACACCTTAGCAGCACTGCTCGACGGCGGCTACAGCAGCCGATTACCCAAGCAACTGGTGCGTGATAAAAAAATGGCCGCCAACGCCTCCGCCAGCTACAACCCATTCAGTCGAGGTGACAGCCTCTTCGTCATCACCGCAACACCAACACAAGAAACCACACTCAAAACGTTGCAAACCGGCATTTGGCAAAGCATTAACGAACTAAAAAGTACGCCGCCATCCGATGAAGAGCTGGAACGCGTCAAAGCCCAACTGTTCGCCCAGCTCATCTACCAACAAGACAACCTGCAACACCAAGCCAGTCAACTGGGGCAAATGACCAGCCTAGGGCTGAATTGGGACAGCCCATTGAAAATGATTGAGCACATCAATGCCCTGAGCAGCCAAGACTTAATGGACGCCGCCAAGATCTTTTTAACGGCCGACAACGTAACGGTTGCGCAGCTCATTCCAGAATAAACACAACCTTCATTCATGAATAAACCACTCCCTCGTGGGCTATCAAGACTCTACATTCCAGGTCCCTGGCAACCAAACCAACCCATCACGCTGGAGAAAAAAAACAGCCACTACCTTAAAAATGTGCTGAGAAAAAAAAATGACGAGGTGATCATGATCTTTGACGGCCAGGGATCAAGTACCACGGCCACCTTACGCGCCTCAAAAACCGCTCAAATTGAGTTAATACCAAAATTTCCGCTGCAACAAAGTCCGCCTCCCACCATAAACATTCATCTTGGCTTGAGCCTTTCCAAACAAAGCAGCATCGAACTATCCCTCCAAAAATCAGTTGAACTCGGCGCCACCCAAATCACGCCGTTAATAACGGATTTCAGTCAGGTTAAAACCAGCCTGTTCAAAAACGACAGCCCAGAACTGATAAAAAAAATGGCGCGCTGGCAAGACATCGTAATTCAAAGCTGCCAACAATGTCAGCAAGACCATATCCCCACACTCAACCCGGTGGTGCATTTGCCCAATTGGTTAGATCAAACGAAAGCAGAACTGAAGTGGGTCTTAGATCCACGCGGCCACGACATCAACACAACCAGCTTAACCACACAGCCCAACAGCATTGCGTTTGCAACAGGGCCAGAAGGCGGTTTTAGTGAATCAGAGTTACAACAGGCTGATCAAGCCCAGTTTCAAGTACTGAAATTGGGTCCCCGCATTCTAAGAGCAGAAACAGCC
>CAZECE010000124.1:0-20652 GCA_964510525.1 uncultured Pseudomonadales bacterium
CCCAACACTTTATCCAAGTGCTCATTAAAATAACGCCAGGTGTATAAACCCGTTAAATCATCGTGTTGTGCCCGATAAATGCTGTTAGCCAAATACTCTTGCGCGTCCATGTTTTGCATGATGCGAATAAAAAACTCTTCATGGGAAAAAGGTTTCACTAAAAAGTCATTGGCGCCACATTTTAAAAACCGAGCACTAACGCTAGGGCAATCCGCACTCGACAACCCTATGATCGCCAATTGCTCCATGTCGTAATCACGCCGCAATTGCGCGGATAACGCAAAACCATCCATCCTTGGCATATTGTAATCAGAGATCACCAGCTTAATTTTGGGGTGTTGTGCTAACATCTCCAGAGCTGCAACGCCATCTTCAGCTTCGTGCACCACAAAATTTTTCAACTCTAATAGCCGACGGATGAATTTTCGGTCTACTTTACCGTCATCCACAATCAGGGCTTCGACAAATCGGTTCGCGTCCAAACGATGAATCAAACGCATCACATACTCATAAGACGCCCGATTTTCTTTGGTCACATAATCGACCACGCCTTTGGCTAAAATCTCACTTCTTTTTTCTTCACTGTAGGTGGATGTTAAGACAATGGTGGGAATTTTATGAGCGGTCACCAAATCCACCGACTCCCCATTGGGGGCATCCGGTAAATTTAAATCGGCTATCGCGGCTAAAAAGGGCTGCTCGGTGGATAATTGCTCGCTCGCCTCGACGGCTGTTTTAGCCGCGGCATAGGTATCGGTCATCACCGGCTCTAAGCCCAAACTCGAGCGGATGTAATGCCCCAACACTTTACTCATCAGCCGGCTGTCTTCAATGACCAAAACGCGTTCTTTCATGGCAATGCAACCTAATTTTCAGTTAGCGCTAATTTTTCGGTTAACAGTTGAAAAATGGGCTTAGTTGCCCCATTAACCAGGATAGACGATTTACACTAAGAGGCTGACTTTAATGCCAAAATTTACGCTATATCACTTTGCAAGCTGCCCATTTTGCATCCGGGTTCGCCAAGTTATCGATGAACTTGGTATAAATATCGAACAACGAGACACCTTACTTAATCCAGCTTACCGCCAAGAGTTGCTCGAAGGCGGTGGTTCAAGCACTGTCCCCTGCTTAAAGATTGAAGAGAAGGGTCAGACACGTTGGCAGTATGAATCCGCTGATATTATTCAGTATCTCAGAGATCTGGAAAACGCTTAACTCACCTCTCATCAATATAGAATGGTCACCCCAAACTTGATTTGGGGTCCAGGGCAGAGGGCACTGTATCAACTAAGTGCTAAAAAATATCCTCGGCACACTTACCCTTAGATTCCAGATCAAGTCTGGAATGACGAGAAAACAACTATTTTACAATCACTCCGTTTCCGTTGGCTCCAAGTTCTGCTTAGATTTCAACTTCGCCGTTAACACGCCGCGCAGCAACTTGATCTCACGCTGATCCGGTTGCATGCGGGTAAACATTCGCCGCAAACGCGCTAAGATTTGCTTCGGGTTTTCCGGATCATAGAACTCGATCTCGGCCAACAGCCGTCCCATGTGCTCAATAAAATGATTGAGCTCAGCCTGAGTCGCCAACTCAACATCCCAGCGACAGGGTTGCATAGGCATTTGAAAGCGCGCTCGCCCCGTGGACTGAGACTCGGCCTCTTTAGGTGCTTGTTGGGCCAACCAAGCCTGAAAGATCTCATAGCTGACCACCTGCACCGCCATCGCTAAGTTTAATACCGAGTATTCTGGACTGCCCTCAATGTGTATGTGGTAATGACACTGGGTCAGCTCTTCATTGGTCAGCCCACTGGCCTCTCGGCCAAACACCAAGGCCACTTGAGGCTGTTGCTCTTTTTCGGCGTCTTGGTGTTCGCTCAACAACCCCACAATGTGCTCACCCGCCGCTCGTGGACTGAGCACCGGCCAAGGAATACTTCGCTGACGCGCACTGGCACCCAGCACCAACTGACAATCACCGATGGCCTCTGCATAAGAAGACACCACTTGTGCGTTGTTAACCACATCCTCAGCACCTGAAGACATAAACAAAGCCGTATCCGAGGGAAACTCTTTGGGATCCACCAAGACCAACCGCTTTAACCCCATCACCTTCATCGCCCTGGCGGCAGACCCTATGTTGCCCGGATGACTGGTGTTGACCAATACCACACGAATTTGCTCAAGCATTTGATTTCAAATCTCTATAGAATACCGAAAATTTTTGCCTTTCTACTCTGATCACAACAAGGATCCAAGCAGGTTATGCACCCATTACTCAACATTGCCCTCACCGCAGCGCGTGCCGCTGGAGAACACATTTCCCGCCAGATCCATTTTGGCAAAGTCAAGATAGACCAAAAAACAAGCTACGACTTTGTAACCGATGTCGACCGAGCAGCAGAGCGCATTGTGATCGATACCATCCAAAAACACTACCCCGAACACCGTATTTTAGGGGAAGAATCGGGCTCTTTGGGCAACCCCGAATCCGATATTGAGTGGATCATCGATCCCATCGATGGCACAACGAACTTCATTTATGGTATTCCCCAGTTCTGTGTCTCCATTGGCATTGCCGAAAAAGGCAGCGTCATGCATGGGGTGGTGTTAGACCCCATGAAAAATGAAGAGTTTACCGCCAGCCGAGGCGCCGGCGCGCAGCTTAATCAAAAACGCATTCGGGTCAGCAAACAGCCCAATATGACAGGCGCTTTAATAGGCACCGGCATTCCCTTTGGCACGCACTATTCTGATGAGCAGTTGACGCAATACCTGGATACCTTAAAAGCCTTTTTACCTGAAACCGCGGGCATACGCCGGCTCGGTGCCTCAGCGTTGGATTTAGCCTATGTGGCGTGCGGACGCTTGGACGGTTTTTGGGAAATGAACCTCAAACCCTGGGACATTGCTGCAGGCTCTTTATTGGTTCAAGAAGCCGGCGGGCTGATTGGCGATTTTTCTGCTGAAATGAACTTTTTGAAAAATGGTCAGATCATTGCGGCCAACCCAAAACTGTTTAAGCCGATCTGTCAGATTTTGCAGCCCAAGGCCGCTGTCTTACGTTAAATGCTTCTAAAAACGCAAAGGCACGAACGCCACAACCATTAACGTAACTCCCAACACCGCCATGGGCAGCAAAAACCGCTCATGGCGCAACCAAAAGGCTTGCGCCCCAGAGCCCGATACCGTCACCGAATGGTGATGGATCTCAGCAGTATCCACCACTTGGCGAGTTAATAAGTGATTTAATGCCACCGGTGGCGATAAATACCCCAATTCAAAGGCCACTAAGGCCACCATCCAAAAGTGCACCGGATCAATGCCATTCTGATAAGCAATGGGCGCAATGGTTGTGGTGACCAACACGATTGCCCCAAAAGGCTCCATGATCATGCCTAAGATCACCAACACCAGCACACACACACCCATCACCGCATACACACTGGACCACTCAAGCGGTATTACCGATAACCAATCCGATCGCTCTAAAACACCCCCGACAGCAAAGGTCAAAGACATCAACATAATCAACGCCCCAATGTGCACAGAACCTTCGCGCATGGCCATAAAGGCATGCTGACTCAAACCGGTATTACTTGTATTGGCAGTAGTTGCCGATTCTATTGAGCCTGAATGCTTGATCTGTTTGTTGCTTTGAAGTGCCTCATAGGCTTCATAAGCCAATATCCCCAAAAAAATCAACGGCAAGATAAAAGGCGCTGACATTTCATCCAATGACATATTGAGCACCGCACTAAACAACCAAACACCCACGCCCATGATGATCACATAAGGCAGCAAGGCTTTGATTGCCTCTGGGCGCTTACCCTGCCAGCCTGGCCTGCGCTGATGCTCTTTATCCGGCTGATGCTCTGCATCCGGTACACCCTGGGTCAACTTAAGACAATGCAATAGCCACAACACCAGCCCAAACACCACAACCGACCCCAGAAACACCCACTTTCCCCAAGCATAAAGCTCTGTGGTGACTACTTCTTTGTTCAAAGCCGCAATCAACACCACCAGCAAACACGGGCTTAACACCACCCCCATGCTGCCCGACATCGCGGTGGTTGCCATGGCCAACGAGTGCCGCACACCGGAGCGCATCAACTCGGCATAAATGAGCCCACCCAACGCCAAAATGACAATTCCCGAAGCTCCGGTATACGCCGTTGGATAAGCCATTAATAGCAGCACCACCAACACCACCAGCATTGGGCTTAACTGCAAACTGCGGATCATTTCAAAAACACGAGGACCTAAGTGGGACGCTTTAACCAACATACCCAGCCAAATATACAAACCCACTTTTAAAAAGATGCCGGCTTCTTCTAATAACTGGCTGAAAAAAATAGCCAAACCAGAAGCATGCTGTTCTGCGAGCGTAAAATACGCCATCGATGCCACCGCCATGATCACATACAAAGGCACCACTAACAGCGAACGCGGTGACAACCCGCCTTCGCTTGAATGCTCAGCAACAAAGCGCTGAAACAAAGCGCGTGACTTCGCGATCCCATACAGATTGACGCAACATAACCCCGTTAAACACGCCAACACGATCCACATCAACACAGGCTGCTGCAACTCACCGCCACTGTGCGTCACTTCCCAGCGGTATCGAAACCCAGAAAACAACAGCAGCCCATTGGCGACCAACTGACTGGCATGAGATAAGCGATATTCAGCGGCATTACGGGTTTTGCGAAATGAAATATGATGTGACGTTACAGAGGTTAATGACACACACAGCCAAATAAGCAGCATCAATAAAATTTTCTGCTGCCCGTATAACTCAACAACGGTACTCGCCAACCCTTGTTCAACACCCGCGTAAGCACGCACCAGTAGCGTTTGTTGGGCACTTAATTGCTGATATTTTTCAACGGCCTTTTGGCATTGTTGTAACGACGCGCTCAGAGAACGCCTGGCCGCTTCTGGGTTAAACGGCTCGGGCTCGATCAGATCAAACCAGTCATCGTCATTTTCTGTAGCAGCGTTGGCCAACTCAGTAACGGCTTTTTCGATGTCTTGATTGGGATCACAGGTTGGCTGAACCAGCGGTTGCCGTAACTCGGTGTAGTCTGCCCAGAATGCATTACCCAAAAGCAATAGACGAGCGTGTAACGGCTCACCAATGCCCGCCAAGACTGTTAAGACTAAAATTAAAAACGCTGACCCAATTGTCAGCGACTGCAGACGCCCCACCTGAGCGTTATTCTCGATCCGCTGCGTAACACTCTAAGTTTTCAGGTTGCTGTTTACAGCGCACCTGACTTAACAGCGATAATAATTTGCCATGGTAATACGCTTGATCACGCAACTTTAATCGCGCCTGGCGCATCACTTCCACCAACATGTCCTTTTTCTCGCCGGACACATCGATCCACAAACTTTTATCAATGGCCGCCTCAGCCGCCTTCACCGGTTTTAAAGCGCGATCGAACTGAGCGTACCAATACTCTCGAGAGCTTTGGCCAAAGCCTTCAGGAAAAGCCGACTGACGCACCACCAGCTGCATGGTTAATTGCGCTGTTGGGTGATTCAGCACCCCACCATTAGGCTTTAACCCCTTGCGTAATTCCATTGCTTCGTACACCACCGCCGGACCAAAGACAATGTCTATGGCGCCATTATTAAATTGGCTATACATACTGGCAGGCGTTGAATTAATCGGCGATGCGCCGACTTTCATCACCAACTGTTTCAGCCCTGGGTCACTTTCTAAAAAGGCAAACCGTTTACCTGAAAAGTTTTCAGGTCGATTCATCGTACGGTCATTCACAAACAAATAAGCCGCCCCAGCCGGTAACAAACCCGCCACTTCAAATTGGCTTTGCACCATGTACTTAGCCGCACGTGGGGATGTTAAATTTTTAAAAACGACACGCAAATGGTCGTAATCCGGGATGGCACCGTAAGCATCTAACGTACCCGTGAAAAAATTAAATTGGCGTGCCAGCAAGCCCGTCAGCACAACCCCATCACACACACCCGACTTGAAATCTTCCGCCGCAATGCGCTCATTCGTGTAAGGCTTTAGCTCAACATCGACTTGCCACTCTAAAGCGGCCGCTACATAAAACTTAAACTGTTGGAACACTGGCCCGCCAGCCCCTAAGGGATCATAAACACACAAAGCTTGCTGTTTAGAGTTGGCATGCCCCGATTCAGCCAGGGTGGCTTGTGAGGTCAATGGCAAGAACCAACAAACAAGCAAAAAAGTAAACGAACAATATACTTTTTTGCTTGCTTTACGCTTACTTATCCCTTGGTCTTGATGCATCTAACCACTTCCTTCTAATCCGTTTCATTCCCGTGTTTATACCTCAAGAAGACCCCAAGACTCAAATATTACAGAGCATCCCAATCCAGCTCGAAGTCCTGATCTGGCGTTGATTCGTCCCAAAATTGGCCCCATTTATCTTGCGGCGTGCGACTGCCTGTCGCTTGTGTCCATAAAAAATCGGACATGGCCAACACATAAGCGCTGGCCGCGCGATCAAACATCGCCCATTTAGGACTGACTCGAGTGGCCATACCCGCTTCAGAGGCCCGCTCAGAGACGAGAAAGTGCTGCCGAATCACCGCTCGCAGGTTTTCTTCGTCTCCTTTCAAATAATACACATTGGCAGCAAAAGCACTGGCCAGGCGAACCCCCTGTGCGCTGCCTTGCGCCATCGCATCTGACAACAGCTGCTGCCAATCGGTGTTGCTTTCAATTTGCAAAGAGGCCACCACAGCCTGCATTGCGGACACCATGCCCCACCAACCAGCATCTGTTAAACACGGCGCGCGAGTAGCCACTTCATTTGCCACTGTCAGCGGCACCTGTGAGGCCCGCTCTGCCACACCATCACTCATCACGGCCAGCAAACCATTCACCAAACCAATCAACCAATACAACTGATCGTCTTCGGCGATATCGGGGCATTGACGGTTTTGCGTTGAATCCAGCGGCTGATTTAGCTGTTCAAGCTCTGTTTCAAATGCACGTTCAAATGCTTGATAACCTTGCCAATAACGTTGTGTGGCGGTGATCGCAAAACGGGTGCGCTGAATGCCTGCATCTTTGGCGGCGGCGGGATTTTTTTGGTGCAAGGCCCGCAAATACGCCAGTTCACTTTCCCACGTCTGTTCAGTTTTGCAGTGCCCAGACAACATCGACATCAAAATGTCGAGTTTGGACACATCCACCGCGACCGTTTGAAAGGATAACAAAAAAGCCGACATCGACTGCGCCGTTTGACAGCCTGCATCCAAATCACTCAAGGTCGCGACATAGGGGACTAATTCAGCCTCGGTGAAACCGGTAATGACTTTACCTGTGCTTTTATAAACCGACGAACACCCCGCTGAACACAACAGCACCAGACAACACATCAGGTTAAATACGCTGCGTTTTTTTGCAACGCTGTAATGATTAAACATATGCTCCAACCTCCCGCTAAACTCAACCATCAAGATGATATAAACACCTATTTTTCATAATAATTTCAATGGATTAGCAACCATATTACAAAATTTAAAATGCATTTTAAATTTTGTATCAAGCGTACAAAAAGGCTTTTTTTGCTCCAGCGACAAAGGCTTGATTCTCCGCTGCCGTGCCCACGCTGACTCTGAAACACTTTTCCAACATTGGGTGACTGCCATCGAGGCGTTTAATCCATATCTGCTGCGATTGCAGGGATTGGTAGAATTGACTTGGATCCGCTTGACCCAATCGAAACAACAAAAAGTTGGCTTCGCTGGGCCAAACATGGATACCATCGATACTGGATAACTGCTCAAACAACCACGTACGCTGGGTTTTGATCTGCGCGGCCTGTGCCGCTAAATGCTCTCGGTGCTGCAATGCGAAACAAGCGGTCCGCCAGCTCAGGGTGTTGATGTTGTAGGGTAAGCGTAATTTATTGATCGTTTCAATCGCTGCTTTTGGGCCCGCCATATAACCCAAACGCACGCCCGCCAGCCCCATTTTCGACAGCGTTCTTAAGATCAACACATTGGGGAATCGCTGCAATGCGTCTGACCAATCCGATGCTGAAAACACGGTGTAAGCCTCATCAATCACCACCCACCCCGGCGCTTGTTGAATAATCTCCAGCACCACCTGTTGATCGAACACATTGCCCGTCGGATTATTGGGGATCGCCAAATAAATAATCGCCGGCTGGTGCTGTTTAATGGCGGCTATCGCCACGGATGCGTCTAACTCAAAATCCGGTGTTAACGCGAACGTTTGAAATTCACTGCCGACCATGCGAGTGATGACTTCGTACATCGAAAAACTCGGCGCAGGGGTCAGCACGGTGGCTCCGGGCTTTGCGCAAGCCATGCACAGCATTTGAATCAACTCATCCGAGCCATTACCCAACAACAACCCCTGCAACGCATTCAGCTGCAGCTCATCGGTTAACTGTTCCGTCAGCTGTTCTATTTGATAAGAGGGGTATCGGTTTAACGGCTCTTGCGAGACAAAAGACGCCCACTCTGACTGCAAGTCGCCAGGCCAAGCAAAGGGGTTTTCCATGGCATCTAATTTGATGCCCCCCTCAATACGCGGCAACGCATAAGCTTTCATGGCATCGAGTTCCGGTCGAAACACCTGATCAAGTGACATGACTGAATTTACTCCTGACTGCGGCAAGCCGCCGATGCCGCATGCGCCGTTAATCGCTCCGCTTCCGCTAGTGTTTCAGCCAAAGGCGCCACGGCTTTTGCACCCTTAGCGGAACAATGAATCACAGAGGATTTTTTTTGAAAATCATAGACGCCCAGCGGCGATGAAAATCGAGCGCTGCCCGATGTGGGTAATACATGACTCGGCCCTAAACAATAATCGCCCAACGACTCCGCAGAATGCTGCCCTAAAAAGATAGCACCCGCATGGCGAATACGAGGCAACCATTGCTCAGGCGTGTCCACCATCACCTCCAAGTGTTCGGGCGCAATGCGGTTGACGCACTCAAATGCTTGCTCCAACGAAGGCACTTGGATCAAGGCGCCAACATCTTGCAACGCTGTTTCAATGATCTCTCGACGAGGCTGTTCCGGCAGTAACGTATCAATGGCCTCGGATACCGCGCTCAACACGTTAATATCGGCGCTGATTAAAATCGACTGCGCCAACTCGTCGTGTTCTGCTTGCGCAAATAAATCCAACGCAACCCACTTAGGATCCACCGTCGCATCGGCCACCACCAAAACTTCCGATGGGCCCGCGACCATATCGATGCCCACCTGACCAAAAACGCGTTTTTTGGCCGTAGCCACATACTGATTGCCCGGACCGACAATTTTATCGACGGGCGCAATGGTCTTTGTACCGTACGCCAGTGCCGCTACCGCCTGAGCACCACCAACTTGATACACCTCTTCAATGCCTACAATGTGAGCCGCTGCCAACACCAACGGATTTAGCTCGCCCTGAGGCGCCGGCACCACCACCACCAATTCGTTAACACCCGCAACCCGAGCCGGAATGGCGTTCATCAACACAGACGAAGGATACGCAGCTTTGCCACCCGGCACATACAAACCCACTCGATCCAAAGGCGTGACACGTTGCCCCAACCGATTACCCACCGCATCCTCAAACGTCCAGTCGGACTGCAATTGGTACTGATGATAGGCATCGATGCGTTTCGCACACTGTTCCAAGGTGTCTCGCAAATGCGGCGCCAACTGCTCATACGCTTGCTTTAATTGCGACGGAGGCACCCGCAATTGCCTCGCATTGGCCAGCTCGTTTTGATCTAAGGTCGCGGTTAACGACATCAAGGCCGCATCCCCATCGGCGCGCACTTGAGCAATGATGTCATCGACCCGCTGCTCAACCTGCTGCACCACGGCCTGATCTCGCGACAACAGTTGCGTCAACTGCTGCTGAAAATTCTCATCCGTCCAATTGAGGCGCTTAAGATCCATGTAGCACCGCTTCCAACCCAGTCAGCACTCGATGAATGGCTTCGTGCTTGCGCTTCATTGACGATTTATTCACGACCAACCGACTCGAAATATCTGCGATGTGTTCCGTCGCTTTTAACCCGTTAGCCGCCAAGGTTTTCCCCGTATCGACCACATCGACAATGGCATCAGCCAAACCAACCACGGGCGCCAACTCCATCGATCCGTACAGCTTAACCAGCTCCACCTGCTCTGATTTTGTCGCAAAGTACTCTTCGGCCACTTTTAAATACTTGGTTGCCACCCGCTTGACCTGCCTGAAAGCCGGCTTTGGTTCGGCCTCAATGGGCTCAGCCACCATTAGTCGACAGCAGGCAATCTGCAAATCTAAGGGCTCGTAAACATCCACAGGCCGTTGCTCCATCAACACGTCTTTGCCAACCACGCCTAAGTCCGCCGCACCCTGAGAAACAAACACCGGCACATCAGTCGCTCGCAAAATTAACAGTGCGTATTGCCCACACATCGAGGTGATTCGTAACTGGCGACCGGCCAGATCCTCATCACGAATCTCAATGCCAACAGCCTTTAACAGAGGGCGTGTTTCATCAAAAATACGCCCTTTGGATAAAGCGATCGTCAGCTGAGGCTCAGCCGCCGCCGATTGCGTCACAGCGCATTCTCCACGTCTTGGTTTGATAATTCTTGGTTTGATAAACGATGACTGGGCAAGCGACGGATGGTCGCGCCCAGCTGTTGCAGTTTTTCTTCAATGCACTCATACCCGCGATCAATGTGATAAATGCGGTCTACCTGAGTGTCTCCTTTGGCCACCAGCCCTGCCATTACCAAACTGGCTGAAGCCCTGAGGTCTGTTGCCATCACGGGCGCCGCCGTCAGCGAATTCACCCCTTTACAGATCACCGTATTACCTTGCAACTTGATGTCCGCGCCCATGCGAATCAACTCTTGCACGTGCATAAACCGATTTTCGAAGACCGTTTCCGTGATCACGCCAGTCCCTTCAGCCACACAATTTAGCGCGGTAAACTGGGCCTGCATATCAGTCGGCAACGCCGGATAAGGCGCGGTTTTCAAGTCCACGGCTTTGGGGCGCCGCCCTTTCATGTCCAGCTCAATCCAGTCCTCACCGGTAGCGATGTGAGCGCCTGTTTCTTCCAATTTCAGCAACACGGCATCCAACAAGCTGGCATCGGTTTGTTTTAATTTCACACGACCACGACTGATCGCACCGGCCAACAAATAGGTACCGGTCTCAATTCGATCAGGGATCACCGCGTATTCTGTACCCGACAGTTGCGGTACACCTCGTATCTCCAAACGCCCCGTCCCAACGCCTTCAATATCCGCGCCCATCGCAATCAAGCAATTGGCCAAGTCAGCTACTTCGGGCTCTTGCGCCGCGTTTTCAATGACGGTGGTGCCTTTGGCTAACGTGGCCGCCATCATCAGGTTCTCAGTCCCGGTTACAGTGACCGTTTCCATGACGATGGTTGCACCTTTTAATCCGTTGGGTGCTGACGCATGAATGTAGCCATTTTCAACACTGATCTCCGCCCCCATTTGCGCCAAGCCATCCAAATGGATGTCGACCGGCCGCGAGCCAATCGCACAGCCACCTGGCAAAGACACCTCCGCGCGACCAAAATGCGCCAACAAAGGGCCCAACACTAAAATCGATGCCCGCATGGTTTTTACCAGCTCATAGGGCGCTTGATAGGTTTTGATGTCGTCCGCACTTACCTCCACCACCATGCGATCGTTGATCACCACACGCACGCCCATGTGACCGAGCAACTCAATCATGGTCGTGATGTCTTGCAAATGCGGGATATTGGAAATCATCAACGGTTCCTTGGTTAACAAGGAAGCCGCTAAAATTGGCAAAGAGGAATTTTTGGCACCAGAGATGCGGATGTCGCCGTCAAGCTGTCCACCACCGGTAATAATAAGTCGATCCATTGGCTGTCTTATCTTTAAAAAATTAACTGTGAAATACTTTGGCTTTATCCCATTCGGGTGGCGTCAACAACTGCAACTCAACCGCATGCACCGCACCAGAGGTAATGGCATCGCCCAGGGCGGCGTAGATCAGCTGCTGACGCTTTAAAGGACGCAGCCCCTCAAAACACCCAGACACGACGCGCACTTGAAAATGATGACCATCGCCTTCAACCGCGATCTGCGCTGCGGCATCTTGCTGATCAAAGTGGGCTTGTAAACGGTCTAAAATGAGGGCTTCGGCTTCTGACATATTGGGACTGCGCTCTTTCTATTTTTCCTATGTTCCTACTGTTATTCCTATTGCGTCAATTTATCACTGGTGCGTCAATTTATCACTGGATCAAAATATGTGCGCTCAAAAAAGAAGGATTGTAACACATTTAACAACACTCAGATTTTAACAAAAAGCTCAGCTTACTGATGCCGGTTCAGCGGGGCTTTCTGCGGTATCCGTTGAGGTGTTCCAGCCACTGATCACCTTGTCAATGCTGCCCTGATTTTTACGCATAGCCTCGTTAAATTGGTTGCGAAACGTTAAGCCAACATTGACGCCATTCAGAATCAGGTTTTCTAACTTCCACTCACCGGCATTATTTTTGTACATAGCATAATTTAAGGGATAGACTTTTCCATCACCACCGTGCACTTGCATTGCAACGGTTGCTCTTAAGCGCCCGCTTTTCTTACTCTCTCTAACCCCCTCAAACGGTAAAATTTCAATTTTGTGGTCCGAATAAACCACCATTCCTTTGGCGTAAACAGCCAATAAACTTTCTTTAAACACCTGAGAAAATTGCGCCACCTGATCTTTAGAAGCCATTTTAAAGTATCGTGACATCACCCGTTTCGCAATCAAGTCAAAATCGACAACAGGCCCCAGCTCTTCAGCTACCAGCTGCTCATAGGCACTGGATGGCACCTCTTGCTCAGAGGCTTTTAGCTCATTGATCCGCGCTAACAGCACTTGCGTTGTTTGACTGACCAGCTCTTGCGGGCCTGACGGCTTAGCTGCGGTTTCAGTGCTTGCCGCTTCAGTACCTGCGGTTTCAGTTTCTGCCGTTTCAACTTCAGCGCTCGCCAAAACGCTTGAACTGATCAGCCACAGGCTAAATACACCAAAACCGAATGCCTTTAACTTCAATCCCAGATTAAAACTCAATCCCAATTTAAACCCCCATTTACGCATCGTTTGCTCCTAATCTTTGATCTAAAAGTCTTTTATCTGTTACGCCATTTACTCAAAAGCCATTCAGATACAAGCAGCGCAGTCTATCTACAATTGATTTGAACAGCAATGTAAGGCCCGAAAGTGGTCAGCCTGGGCAGCAACCAGCCCCTAAAGTAGCGTCAGACCACCAAAATCAATAAAAGTTGTTGAAACTCACCAATTATTGGAGAATGCGAACCCTGATAACGTCATCATTAACTTGTTAGCCTTCAAAAAACAGCGACCTACTCCCATTGATTGATCAACTGATGCACTCACAAATCACCGCCTGGCTGGCTATCTTCAGTGGCTTAATCGGGCTGACACTGAGCGCAGACCGATTTGTCCACTACGCCGTCCTGATCGCCAAGCGCGCCCAACTTTCAACGTTTTTCATTGGCATGACCATTGTTGCCATCGGGACTTCTGCGCCTGAGATCATGGTCTCCATCATCGCCGCCTCAACCGGCAACCCCAAGCTGGCCATTGGCAACGCCATCGGCTCCAACATTGCCAACACCACCTTAGTACTGGGCGCTACGATTTTAATCGCCCCCATCTTAGTCAAAACCCACATCTTAAAGAAAGAAATGCCGTTATTATTGAGCGTGACCTTGCTGGTAGGCTTGCTGATTTTTGACCTTGAGTTAAATTTAGCCGATGCGGGCATTCTATTGGCCTTTGCCACTGGGCTTGCGCTGTTTGTGTGTTACCAACACTTTAAAAGCAAAGCCTGGCCAGAGCCTTCACCCTCAGAAGAGCTCGACGACACGCCACCCGAGACGCTTTCTCTTGAAAAAACCTTTGTGGGCTTCGGCATCACTCTAGTGCTGCTACTGACCTTTTCCCGCACCCTAGTCTGGGGTGGCGTTGAAGTAGCTCAATATTGGAACGTCAGTGACACCCTGATTGGCCTGACCATCATCGCCGTCGGCACCAGCCTGCCTGAACTGGCGGCCTCTATTGCAAGCGCACTGAAAAAACACCACGGGCTCGCCCTGGGTAACGTCATTGGGTCCAACGTCATGAACATTCTCTTGGTACTGCCATGGCCAGGTTTAATCGCCCCCACCCTCGTTGAAGCGGAGATTTTCCAACGAGACTACATCTTCCTACTTCTCATAACACTCGGCCTGGCCGCGTGCATTTATTACCCATTTTACTTTCAACAACACAAAACAGAGCGTTTACCTGAAAACAACGACCTCACCCTGGGCCGAATCCCTGGGGGATTGTTATTCATCGCCTACATAGGGTACATTGGGTACTTAATTAGCGGGTACTTAACTAATACCCCCCCGGTGTAACAAATAGCGCCCCGGCGTAACAAAGCACACTCAAGCCTCATAAAACACACCCAAACTAAAAACCCTTAAAAAATGACGACCACTGCTGACCTAAACACAGATTTCACGCAAAGCGACTCAAACGACTTCACCGCAACCGCCAAAAAAGTGATCGCCATCGAATCCCATGCGATCCAGCAACTCCACGCGCACATCGATGGCACGTTTCAACAAGCCTGTGAATGCATGATTGGCATCAAAGGCCGAGTGGTGGTCACAGGGATTGGCAAATCCGGGCACATCGGCCGAAAAATTTCAGCCACTCTGGCCTCGACCGGCACACCCAGCTTTTTCATGCACCCCGCCGAAGCTTGCCACGGGGATCTTGGCATGCTCACGCAAGAAGACTGCCTGCTAGCGATCTCCTACTCCGGAAATAACGAAGAAATTGAATTACTGCTGCCCCTCATCAAACGCTTAGGCACTCCCATCATAGCCATGACCGCACAACCCAATTCTGTGTTAGGCACAACTGCAGACATCTGCCTTAGCATTGCCGTACCCGAAGAAGCCTGCCCTCTTGGGCTCGCCCCCACGTCCAGCACCACCGCGACCCTCGTCATGGGCGATGCCTTAGCGGTCAGCTTGTTACGAGCCAAAGGTTTTAACGAGAATGATTTTGCGTTTTCCCACCCTGGCGGAACCCTCGGCAAACGCTTAATGCTGACAGTAGAAGAACTGATGCACACGGGGCCTAAACTGCCTAAAGTGAGCATCAATACCACGGTTGAGAAAACCTTATTGGAAATGTCGGAGAAAGGCCTCGGCATGACCGCGGTCGTGGATGCTCAAGGCCAACTCAGCGGCATTTTTACGGATGGCGATTTACGACGCACGCTCCTTAAAGGCATTGACCTCTACAACACCCCAATCAGCGCCGAAATGACCCCGGATGGCGTGCATACCCACCCAAAGATGTTAGCCGCTGAAGCCTTAAACCTGATGGAAACCCATACGATCAACGGCTTGATTGTTGTTGACGAACAGCGCCGACCGGTGGGCGCACTGAACATGCAAGACTTACTGCGCGCTAAGCTGGTATGATTCAAGCTATCAACTTTTTTTCACCCAGGCTTTGGGTGCTGCTGGCCACTCTCGCGCTCTGTGCCTTGCTCAACATTGTACTCAACCAAAACCAAACACCGCCCGCCGCAACCAGCGCCCCCTTACAACCGTCTAACTGGTCTGAGGTTGACTTTAGGGCGACCGGTTTTACGATCACCAGCTTCACCGAAGCCGGCACCTTAAATCACACCTTGGAAGCCAGCAGCCTGACACAGCGTACCGATGGCTTGCTTACATTAACCGACCCTACCTTTGTGTGGGAGCGTCGACCGACGTCTTTTTGGTCCGCCAAGGCGCTCACTGGCGAAGTGAACAAACCCAACGGACATGTTATCCTCGAACACAATGTGATTTTGACTCAGCATGGCAACGGGCCTGAGCTTAACATCCAAAGCCCTAACATGACGTTTTGGCCTGATGACGGCATTGCCGAAACGGAAGCGGACGTAACCATTAACCGAGGGACCGGCACCATCACGGCCACAGGATTTCAAGCGGAATTTGCACCACGAAACATTTTTCTAAACCAACAGGTTCGCGGAATCTACGAGCCCACATTATGAACACACGCCATACAAAATCCCTCCTGATTGCAAGCTGGCTGCTGATCACACTGCTGTGCGGTAGCGCCTTCAGTTCTTTGTGGGCACTGGAATCCGACCGATACCAACCCATCTCAATTCAAGCCGACGAAGCGCAACTCAGCGAATCTCAAGGGCTTGCCACCTACACAGGCAACGTTGAACTGCAACAAGGCAGCTTAAAAATTCAATGTGATCAATTGATCGTTTCCAGCGATGAGACAGGCGTCAATCAAATCGAAGCCATCGGCAAACCCGCGCACTTTGAACAGAAAACTGCCACCACCGACCCCAAACTGGAAGCCAATGCACACCGCATCACCTATCTCACCAGCAAAGATAAAGTACTGTTAAAAACCAACGCCCGAGTTCAACAAGGCGACAATTTATTCGAAGGCGATCTGATCACTTACGATCTGAATACTCAGCAACTCAGCGCGTTCAAACCCGACGAGAAAAAAGGCGATAAAAAGAAAGACTCGGATGATCGCGTTCGGATGATTTTGCAACCCAGCACGTTACCGGCCGAGACCCCCTGATCACCATGAGCACCTTAATTGCTGAAAATCTTGCCAAACGCTACCGCGCTCGCACCGTGGTCTCAGACGTGAGTTTAACCATTTCTCAAGGCGAGATTGTCGGCCTGCTCGGCCCCAATGGCGCGGGAAAAACCACCACGTTTTACATGATTGTCGGCCTGGTGATCCAAAACAAAGGCCGCATATTGATCGATGACCAAGACATCAGCCATTTACCAATGCACGGTCGCGCCAAATCCGGCATTGGGTATTTACCTCAAGAAGCCTCGATTTTTCGCAAACTCAGCGTTAAAGACAACATCTTGGCCATCTTAGAGACTCGAAAAGACCTCAACAAAAAACAACGCCAAGAAAAACTGGACAGCCTACTCGAAGAATTCAACATCACGCACATCACCGACTCCCCCGGCATGGCGCTGTCTGGCGGCGAACGTCGACGCGTGGAAATTGCGCGCGCCCTCTCCACGGACCCACGCTTTATTTTGCTCGATGAGCCCTTTGCCGGCGTCGACCCCATCTCAGTGAACGAGATCAAAGACATCATCAACCAAATCCAAGCCCACGGCGTCGGCATTTTAATCACTGACCATAATGTGCGTGAAACGCTGGACATCTGCGACCGCGCCTACATCGTCAGCCGCGGCAGCATCCTCGCCGAAGGCAGCAGTCACGAGATTTCTAACAACCCCACCGTAAAAGAAGTATACTTAGGCCACGAATTTCATTTATAAATCACAATAGATTTCTAGAAACAAAACACAGCCTAACAAAAGCGCCACTATGAAACCCAGCTTACAGTTAAAAATCGGCCAACATCTGGCCATGACCCCACAACTGCAACAAGCGATAAAATTGTTGCAGCTTTCCAGTTTAGAATTACAGTCTGAAATTCAAGAAGCCCTTGAAACCAACCCCATGCTGGAATCGGAAGAAACCACTACTCAGGATCAAGACAGCGCAGACGCCAGCGAAAAATCAGCGGCTGCTGAAGAAGCTCCCTCAGACACCTCTGTATCTCAAGCCAATGATGACAACGACACCCAAGAACTCCAACAAAGCGATCACATTCCGGATGATTTGCCCGTCGACTCCGCCTGGGAAGACACCTATCAAAATCTCAGCACTTCCAGTGGCGGCAGCGGTCTTTCTGACGATGAAGAACGCAACTTATTGGAGCGCAACAGCACACCCGACACCTTAATCGATCACCTGATTTGGCAACTGGAACTGACGCCGATGAGCGCTGTGGATCACGCCATTGGCGTTATGATCATCGAAAGCCTCGGAGACAACGGTTTTTTAACCGCCGACTTAGAAGAAATTCGGCAATCCGTTTTGAAAGAAGCGCATTTATTTGGCGAAGATCATACGCTGGAAATGGACGAAGTGATCGCTGTGTTGCATCGCGTGCAACAATTTGATCCGCCCGGCATCGCCGCTCGCAACCTGCAAGAATGCTTAAGCATTCAGCTCAAACAGCTACCAGAGGATCTGCCTTGGCAAATCGAAGCCCAACAAATTGTGGATCACCACATTGAAGCCCTTGGCTCGCACAACTACACTGACCTGCAGCGCAAACTGGAGCTGGATGAAGAAGAATTAAAAATGGTGATGCGATTGATACAATCGCTGAATCCCCACCCAGGCAGCGACCTTCAAGCCAACAAAACGCAATACGTCATACCCGATGTGATTGTGCGCAAGTTCGAAGACAGCTGGCGAGTGGAGCTAAACCCCGAAGTCGCACCAAAGCTGCGAATTAACGCCAATTACGCCTCGCTTGGCAAACAAACCCACTCAAGCCAAGACAGCCAATACTTTAAAAACCATTTGCAAGAAGCGCGCTGGTTCATCAAAAGCTTGCAAAGCCGGAATGAAACCTTGTTAAAAGTGGCCAGCAAAATCGTCGAGCATCAAAAAGGTTTTTTTGAATACGGCGAGCAAGCCATGAAACCCATGGTGTTGAATGACATCGCGATGGCTGTGGATATGCACGAATCCACGATCTCGCGGGTCACCACACAAAAATACATGCACACCCCTAAAGGCATTTTTGAGCTGAAGTATTTTTTCTCCAGCCACGTCAACACCACCTCTGGCGGTGAGTGCTCTTCGATTGCGATCAAAGCCATCATCAAAGAGCTGATCGACAACGAAGACAAAAAGAAACCCTACAGCGACAATAAAATCGCTGAGATACTGACAAAAGAAAAAGGCATCAACGCAGCGAGACGTACAGTGGCAAAATATCGCGAAGCCATGAACATTGAATCGTCCAGTAAACGCAAAAGGTCGATCGACTTTAAATAAACAACAAACTTACTCAACAAAGACAGCAACCATCACAACAAACCAGGAGGTCGTTATGCAAATTCGAATCAGTGGTCATCACGTAGAAGTTACCGAAGCGCTCAGAACCTACGCGGAAGATAAGTTTAAAAAATTGGAACGCCACTCGGATCAAGTGCAATCCATCGAAATCATTCTCTCGGTAGACAACCTATCCCAGCAGGCTGAAGCCAAGATTCATCTGAAAAACACTGATCTGTTTGCCAAAGCGCAGCATGAAGACATGTACGCCGCAATCGACTCGTTACTGGACAAGCTCAACCGCCAGCTGATCAGCCATAAAGAAAAAGTCATTGGCCGTAAACACCAACGTTAGCGCAAGCACAAATGTTAGCCGCAAGCACTAATGTTAGCAGGAAACACCAATGTTAAGAACGTTAAGCCTGCAACACTAAATTCTTGAGCTGCCCAGCAAAAGAGATACGGCGCGTATACCAAAAAAATTAAAATAAAGATACCCGCCAATCCTCACAATGCTATAGAATGTCGCGCCATTCGTGGGACGATAAGCACTTGGGGTTTTGGTATCCGGCTTAAGGGGTCATGCAATGTTACAAATGGCGCAACTGATTTCACCTGAACTGGTGAAATGCGATTGGACACTATCGAGCAAAAAACAGCTGCTTCGACAGGCTGCCCTAGAATTTTCAGCCCCCTACCCGGATTTAAATCCAGATGATTTATTTGAGTGTTTGGTCAAGCGCGAACGCTTGGGCAGCACCGGCATAGGCTCAGGCATTGCCATTCCGCATTGTCGCTCATCTCAATGCAAAAAAATGGTCGGCCTTTTCACTAAATTGGCTAACCCCATTGATTTTGATGCATCAGACGACCAATTGGTTGATTTGTTTTTTATTTTGCTGGTACCGAAAGAAAACGCTCAAGTTCACCTTGAGGCGCTGCACACCATCACCGAATGCCTACAAGACCCCCGCAATCGCGCCAAACTCAGACGCAGTACCAGCGACAGCGAACTCTTCGCCACCTTACTGGACATTTGCAGCTACATCAAAGAAACCCCAAAAACCACCGAAACAATCAAGCCCAGCAGAATGGCAGAAGCGTCTTAATTAGCAAGAACGTGATCCCAACTTCAGTAAAAACGTCATCCCAGGCTTGACCTGGGATCCACAGCTGAGAGCACTTACCCCTGGATTCCGTGTCAAGCACGGAATGACGCCGTTAAATATCGACACATACTCAAACGCCAAGCAAAAAGGTCATCACTGTATCAGCAAGATACATAACCCCAACTTCAGCAAGAACGCCACCCCAGCATCAGTAAAAACGTCATCCCAGGCTTGACCTGGGATCCAGTGCTGAGAGCACTTACCCCTGGATTCCGTGTCAAGCACGGAATGACGCCGCTAAATATCGGCACATACTCAAACGCCAAACAAGAGCATCATCACTGTATCAGCAAGATACATAATCCCAACTTCAGCAAGAACACCACCCCAACATTAGTAAGGACGTCATCCCAACATCAGTAAAAACGTCATCCCAGGCTTGACCTCACTACTGTCCGGAAAAAATTTGAGGAATATGAGGAAAGGCTTGTGCTGCTTGGTTTTGACCGGTAAAAACCGTTTTGAGACTCAAAATCCAAGGAGCAC
>CAZECE010000125.1:0-4394 GCA_964510525.1 uncultured Pseudomonadales bacterium
CGAGCACGATGAGGATGCCATCAAGAGTGCCGATCATATCATTGATATTGGCCCCGGAGCCGGACAACACGGCGGAGAAGTCGTAGCCCAAGGCGACTTAAACGCCATTTGTAATTCTTCGACCTCTCTCACAGGACAATACATTTCCGGCCAACGCGCCATTGAAGTGCCAGATACTAGAATGCAACCCGACCCTGAAGCCTTTATCCGCCTGACAGGCGCTCGAGGCCATAACTTACAAAACGTCAATTTAGAAATCCCCGTCAGTTTGATGACCTGCATAACGGGCGTTTCCGGTTCCGGTAAATCCACACTGATTAATCGCACCCTCTACCCCATTGCCGCGAGAACCTTGAACGGCGCGCAACTAGTAACCCCATGCGAACACGATGACATTGAGGGCTTGGATTATTTTGACAAAGTCATCGACATCGACCAAAGCCCGATTGGTCGAACCCCCAGATCCAACCCAGCAACCTATACCGGTATTTTCACTCCAATTCGCGAACTGTTCGCCGCAACCCAAGAAGCCCGCTCTCGCGGTTACAAACCGGGGCGGTTCAGCTTTAACGTTAAAGGGGGCCGCTGCGAGGCGTGCCAAGGCGATGGCCTGATCAAAGTGGAGATGCATTTTTTGCCGGACATTTATGTCACTTGCGATGTCTGCAAAGGTGAGCGCTATAATCGTGAAACTTTGGAGGTGAAATACAAAGGTAAAAATATTCACGAAGTCTTGAACATGACAATCGAAGACGCCCGCGAATTCTTCGACCCTGTACCGGCCATTGCCAGAAAATTACAAACGCTGATGGACGTTGGCTTGAGTTACATCACGCTGGGCCAATCGGCAACAACGCTCTCGGGCGGTGAAGCGCAACGTGTTAAGCTGTCTAAAGAGTTATCCCGACGAGACACCGGCACCACGCTGTACATTTTAGACGAACCCACCACCGGCCTGCATTTTTACGACATCGAGCAGCTGTTAAAAGTACTGCATCAACTCAGAGACCGCGGCAACACCGTCGTGGTGATCGAACACAATTTGGATGTGATCAAAACCGCCGACTGGATTGTGGATATGGGGCCCGAAGGCGGCAAAAAAGGCGGTCAAATCATTGCCAGCGGCTCCCCTGAAACCGTCGCTGCTATTGAGCATTCTCATACTGGGCGCTTTTTGAAGCCGTTACTGGAAAGATCTGCGCAATTGGAAAATGAAAAAAGTGTTTGTCATGTTTAGCAAACAGAGCCGATACGCGAGTCAGCCCCTTGCAGATACGGTCTTTTGTAGCCTGGATAGAGCGCAGCGAAATCCGGGATTGGTTATGCACTCTCGCTTGGGTTTCCTCGATTTCGCCTAAGGCTCTATCGCGGCTACTGTAATTCTACTCAACTCGCCTACTCACAATCGCCAACCAAGGTTGCTCATGACGCGGTTTGCCAGTTGGTCGATAATAATGGTGCTCGATCTCAAAGCCTGCTGCCTCTAAAAAAGGGCGGCTGGTTTCCAGCTCCATATAATGGCCATATCGCTGCCCCTGCCAAACTTCGCCCTCCCCTCTGGGGTTAGAAGAAAACAAAACCCCACCCGAACGAAGCGACTCATGTAATTCTTTAAGAACTCGAGGCAACACCTGCCTCGGGATATGGAAAAGGGATGCATTGGCAAAAACGCCATCGAATGCGGCTTTGGGTAATTTCAAATTCAGGAAAGTTTGCTGAAGCACTTGGCATTGAGTATGTCGACGAGCAAATTCACAAAACGCCTTACTGCCATCCAACCCCACCGGCACATGCCCTATTTCTTTAAAGTACTTAAGATCTCGACCAGGACCACACCCGAAATCCACAATATCGAGCGATTTTCCTTGAACACACGCCGACAAAAACGCATCACGATTTTGGCTGACGTCATGATCTTTAGTGCCTTCCCAAAAGGAGTCGGCATTGGCATCGTAATGGCCAACGGTCGTCAATTCGATTAAGCTCAGCTCTTCGGAATTCCAATCAGTCATTGAAACGCATATCACCCACCCATTGAAGGAGGCAAAGTATCGTATTTTGGCACGCCTTCGGGAAAAGTGGCCCATGGTGCAGCAGATGCGGTATAGATGGCCATATTGGGGGAGAAGTCGCTACTGTTTTCTAATGTCGCAACCGAGACGGTATAAAATCGACCTGCTTCAACATAAACGGCTACAGTATTACCACATTCACTGCAGAAGTGATGCACCATGTCTTTGCCAGAGCTGCCTTGACGAATAAAAGTAGAAGATTCACCTTTTGTGATTGAAAAACCGTTTTCTTTCACCCAAATGCCAAACCATTTGTCCGAATTGGTGCGTTGCTGACAACAAGTGCAATAACAGAAAACTGAATTGATCGGCTCTTCAGTGCACTCGTACGATAACTTGCCACAATCACAGTGTCCGATTAGCTTTTCCAAGAAATGGTCTCCCGTATAAATTGAACGATTTGCCAAAGGGGCAATTAATCTTCACACAGTCCATTGACCAAAGGCGGCAAAAAAGGCGGTCAAACATTGCCAGCGGCTCCCCTGAAACCGTCGCTGCTATTGAGCATTCTCATACTGGGCGCTTTTTGAAGCCGTTATTAGAAAAGTCGGCCCTCCCCTCTCCCTCAGGGGAAGAGCCATGCGCCCTCTCGGGTTAGGGCGCTCTCTCACCATTATTTCGAAACAAACTGGGCCGACATTTTAATTTAGCGAAGAAACGGTTTTATCTCCGTCCAACCAAGGTGTGCCGTTCATCTTAGGATAGCCTTCTAAGAAAGTAATGTTAGCACCAGTGTCCTCTCTAATTTGACGAACTATGTCGAGAAATGTTTTTTCAGCCCACTCCTCAGGAGTACCAACCATAGCATTAGCCGCTTGACGACTTAACTCCATGAGCCCACCTTCTTTTTTTGTATAGGTCGAATATAAATTCAAATGAAAGCCTTCTTTGTAAGGAAACAAACAGGCCGTAAGGTTCAACTTTGAATGTCCAGATATGGTACGAGAAGCTTGCGCACTCCAAGAAGCATTTTCACAGGTCGCAACCTTCATACCTAAATTACCACCTGCAGCAGCAAAGGCAGCAAACTTTGAACCTTCAAAAGGATTCACCAAACTAAATCTACCAGGCTCTGACGGGAGCTCCGCAGAGTTCGGTATTGGCCGAACTTCTTTAGCATTATTAACATTACGACCAAGCCCATTGCTTGCAGAGTTTGAAACTTCGTAACTGTCCGATAAAGTTTTAATATCAAAAATACGATATAGCTCTACAGTTTTTTCCTTCTCAACAAGCGTATTGTTGAGTGTACCGCAGCCTGAAACAAACAACGCAATAACAAATAAAGCCAGTACTCTTATCATTTTCACATATCTCCTTGAAAAAAAACTAAAGAAACCAAGCGAAAAAAGATCCTAACTTTATCCTTTTAAACTGTCTAGTAGGATACAAAAAACCAATAAATGTCTACCCTTATTAGAATCACCAAACAAGGCAACGGTATAATTCAAAAATTAAATCAACCACAGATTTAACGAAGAAAAAGTGGACTTAACTTATCAAGCCAAAATCTCACTAGCCAATTTTATTCTGTCAGGGCTTGCAATTTTTAGTTTAAAGTATCCATCTCTTCTGCAATATGATGAAGACAGATCTAACCCGATTCGTCGCTACAATTTAAAAAGCTTATTTCACATCGACGAGATCCCCTCTGATACTACAATGCGTGAGAGACTTGATGAACCAGATCCTAGCGAGTTAAGGCCGCTTTATACTCAAGCCAGCAATTCCCGGAAATGGGGAATCTCAGACAGAACCGCAAGAAACAACGATTAAACGATGCACACATCAAGAACAAATTGACTACTTATTTTTTTCCAAGCGGATCGTATTAACATAGATCCCACCAGATAAACCTCTCAAGGGTTTAGTGAAAGTGCTGCTATCAATTATATCTACATCTTCTGAAAGCAAACTTTTTCTATGAGTTTTATTGGGTTCAACAAAGTCAAATAAATAAGTTAACTATTCAGCCCTAAGTAAAAAAACAACTTGACACGATTTTTTGTAAAAAATGCATTTTTGCCTGCCATCGCAAGAGCACATGGAAATAGAGTCATGAGTTATAGAGAGGAGCGGTAATGCCGCTTAAATCAATAAGCCATGGCAGGGTTAGGCTAGAAAATAAAAAAGCGTTGTAGGGCCTCTCATTGAGAAAAATCGCCGTTTCAAAACGCGTGGTACCATATGAACTTAGATTCATGGCTTTCAGTTCATATGGTTATGATAGACAACATAGATGTCACTCAAACATTAAAAACGGCTAAAGAGCAGCTTGATAAAGAAACTCAGTTGTCGCCCGCGACCAAATCTGTTTTTGAT
>CAZECE010000126.1:0-3066 GCA_964510525.1 uncultured Pseudomonadales bacterium
GCAAACGCCGAGGGGTCGGTTAAGTCCAATGCCAACCAGCGTAACGTTTCCTCTTCCGGCGCAAGCCTGTCAGACTTAACAGGCCTGCGCCGAACCCCCAACCATTGGATCCTTGGGTCTTCGCATGCCTCAACACACGCCTGACCAATAGTGCCACACCCCAGAAACAGAACAGTTGTCATGACAAATACTTACCGATAAAGTCCCAGAGCATGTCGACATCTCAACCAAATGCTGCGGATTCTAACGCAAAACCCGATCACACTCTAACCAAACTTAGCGGAATTGGGCCAAAAACCTTACAGCAATTGAACGCCCTTAGGCTCGAGTCGATCACCGACCTGATTTTCCACTTGCCCTTGCGTTACGAGAACCGCACTCAGGTCAGCCCCATTCAGTCACTTCGGGAAGCCAACGGCGCGTTGATTGAAGGTGAGGTCATCGCGATTTCGCCTGCGGAAATGGGCCGCAAGACCACGCTCTGCACCTTGCAAGACCCAACAGGGACGCTCTCACTGCGTTTTTTCCACTTCAGCGGCTTTCATAAAAGCCTATTAAAAGTAGGGCAATCGGTGCGCTGCTTTGGCAAAACCAAGTGGCATCATACCCAGTTAGAGATGCACCAACCCGACATCACACCACTGACCCCACTGACGCTGGCAACACATTACACGCCCATTTACCCAACCACACGCGGGCTAACCCAAAAGAAACTGGAAAAATTGATCCAGCTGGCGCTTGAATACGCCGCATCACACCAAATACTCAACCAACCGCGCCCTGCGCTCTCCGGTATTTTTAGCGAACACAGCATCAGCCCACTCGACGCCTTATCCACGTTGCACCACCCTCCGGCCAACCTGCATTTTGAATCATTGCACGAACAACTGGAGCGTTGGCGTCGCAGGCTGGCCGAAGACGAATTGATCAGCCATATCGCTTGCATTCAAAGGTACCAGCAGCACGTCAAGCAGCGACAAGGGATTGCACAACCACTGAGTGCCGAGCGCTACCAGAAGTTTTTGTCTCAATTGCCTTTTGAGCTCACAGGGGCTCAACAGCAGGCTTGGCGAGAAATATCAGAAGACCTGGCACAATCAATACCCATGCAACGCCTCCTGCAAGGCGACGTCGGTTCTGGAAAAACTGTGATTGCCGCTTTATGCGCTCTAACAGCCACCGAAAACCATATGCAGTGCGCCATTATGGCCCCGACTGAACTGTTGGCCCGCCAACACTACGAGCAATTACAAGCGTGGTTTTCTGATACCGAACTCAACATTGAACTGCTGACCGGTCATCTCAGTGCGAAACAAAAACGTGACGCTTTGGCTGCCCTCCAATCGCATCAAGCCCACATTATTATTGGCACTCAAGCCTTGTTTCAAAAGGCCGTTGAATTTGCTGCACTTGGCCTGGTGGTGATCGATGAACAGCACCGCTTTGGTGTCGCACAACGCATGGCCTTGTGCGCAAAAAATCCCGACCGTCATCCGCACCAATTGACCTTAACCGCAACACCAATCCCGCGCACACTGGCCATGACGTTTTATGGCGTGGTCTCTGTTTCGGTGTTAGATGAGCTACCAAAGGGACGCAAACCTGTGATCACAGCGGTTATGCCAGAGCAGAAACGCCCGCAGCTAATCGAGAGATTGCGAGTCGTTCTGTCACAGTCCGAACAGGTCTTTTGGGTGTGTACCCTTATCGAAGAATCGGAACACTTAAACTCCATCGCAGCTGCTGAGACTCATGCTTTCTTAACCCAAGCGCTGCCCACTGCCCGCATCGGCTTAGTCCACGGGCAGTTAAACGACGCCGAAAAACAAGCTACAGTGACGGCCTTCAAAGACAAAGCGCTCGATTTATTGGTCGCCACGACCGTCATCGAGGTCGGCATGAATGTTCCGAATGCCAACTTGCTGATCATTGAAAATTCCGAACGCATGGGTCTCGCGCAACTACATCAACTTCGAGGACGCGTGGGGCGCGGTCAACAGCAGGCCTATTGTGTTTTACTGTACAAACCTCCGCTCTCTGAAAACAGCCGTAAACGCTTAGACATCATTCGAAATAGCCATGATGGCTTTAAAATTTCAGAAGCCGATTTGGAATTACGCGGCCCAGGTGAGTGGCTAGGGGTTCGTCAAAGTGGTTTATTAAGTTTTCGAATCGCTGAATTGGAAAAAGACAGCGACTTATTGCCATTAGCGGAGGCCTTTGTCTTAGAGCATCAAAACACCCTCGCCTTCCAAGACCTAATCACTCCATGGCTAAACAACAAAGTCGATTACTTGAATTCATAATGTTTAACCCTATTTACTACCCAACACGATATAAACAAGCACAAACAATACCAAAATGCCTTTCTGGCAACTTACCTCACACAATCGACATTCTGCATCTATAATTTAAACGCGCCCTAGCCTAATGTCGGCTAACTCCATTTTCATTCTTTATTAATAGGGTCAAAGGAATAAAGTGAGCAATAACACAGCCTTATCAGAAGATCCTGCCGCCATAGCGCCTTTGGTGCTCCCCGGCGCCGTTGCCAAATTTATGGAAAAACAAGGCATTGCCTATTCGCTTTGCCACTCACATGCCGGCATTCAAGCGGAAAACAGCCAATTTAAAGACGATATTCCGCCTGCTCAAACTGTTCACCTGGTTGTTCTGCAAGACAGCCTGGGTAAAGTTCAGCTCCTGATTGGCCAGGAGCAACTGCTGGATTTATCGCAACTGTGTGAGCTGATGGGCCGTAACCTACAAGGCATCTCGTTAGAAGACGCCAAAGCCCTACAAGCACAACAAGACGCCGACCCTGAAGCCGGTTTTGCCAGCATCCCCCTGACCAGCATTCCCGATTACTGGGTCGATCAACACCTGCTGGAGCTGGACACACTGTACCTTAACTCAGGCTTGCCACATGTGTTTATCCAGGTTTCCAAAGATGAAGCCAGCAAGCTCATTCAAACCAGCAACATCAGCCAGTTTTGCCATAACACAGCCGAATTGAACCATCGAGCCAAATCAGAGCCCGGTGAGCAACAAATCTCGCAAGCCGTT
>CAZECE010000127.1:0-3895 GCA_964510525.1 uncultured Pseudomonadales bacterium
GTTAACAAAATCATTGATATCACGACGTTGCAAAGGCTCCCACAGATCCTTACGAATCGCATAAATCGCCCCATCCCCTCCAACCACAGAGTGCAAAGAGGATTCCATGGTTTTAATTGCTAATTCGTATTTCCAATATAAGTTTTCATTACCAGCACTCGCCGTATCATCACCATCTGTATAAAGGGCGGCCCCCACAACGTAGCCAACCGCATTATCAGCAAAATGACGCACTAAGAAGCGAATTGAATTTTTATCATAAATAGCATTGGCATCACTGAAAACAACAATGTCTGAATCAACCTGCTGCATCGCCAAATTAAGGCCCATGGTTTTACCCAAGCGGCCATCTTGACGAACGAGCATTACCCCTTGATCATGAAAGCTTCTTATTACAATTTCATCAGTACGATCGGTAGAGCCATCTGAAACCGCTAAAATTTTTAAGCGGTCTTTGGGATAATCTAACGCCAAACTATTTTGAATCTTTTCAGCAATGACGTCTTCCTCGTTAAAACAAGAAATAATCAATGTGACTGAGGGGAGATTTTGAGCCGGCCGTGATGTTGAAAACGTTTTATGACGAGTCAGCAGCCACAATAACGCAGGATAGCCCGCGTAGACGTAAAGCGGCATAAGCCAGCACAGCACGGTTACAACGAACAAGAATGCCCACATAATTTTTTACGTCAGCTAAACGGCTTTGTTTGTTTGAACGTGAGCATGAATTTTTTTAACCCGATACTCACGGTTTTCGCTTGCATGAGTAAATGTAATTGTTTCTCCAACCAAGCCAATACCTAAAAGCTGGATGCCTAAAACAACCAACAAAGAACAAACCACCAACAGAGGACGATCACTGGCAGCAACGTCAAAAACCAACCGCTCATAAGCTAACATGAGCAAACCAAACACCCCGATGGCCATACTGGTGGTTCCTAAAAGTCCAAAAAATCTAAGCGGTTTTTTATTGAACTTGGTCAAAAATACAATGGCAAGCAAATCCAGCAATCTTCGAACGTACACACCTGGGTGATAAACGCGATTTCCAACATCTTTCTCAGATTGAGACAAATCAACTTCTACCCAATTAAAACCCAGTTGATAAGCCAGCAACGGTAAAAATCGATGTTGGTCTCCGTATATATGGAGCTCCTTGAATACATCAGCACGAACCAACTTAACGCCACAGGCAATGTCTGAGAAATTTTGATTAGACAATAACTTAACGCAACGGTTAAAAATTTTGGTTTGCAGCTGATTCGTAGCTACATCTTCTCTAGGCCAACGCCTGGCTAACACCAAGTCGTGCTCGTCGATATGAGAAAACAACTTGGTGATCTCTTCCGTTTTCACCTGAAAATATGCCGGCAAAAATAATAGTAACGACCCCGTCGCATGGTCTACCCCAGCTTGAAGTGCTGTCGCTTCTCCATAAGCACGGTTCAACACAATTAACTTCAGATCAGGCTCCTTTGCTTTTTGGGCTTGAAATAGATCCGCCGTTTGCTTGAGGCCATTACTGACCACACAGATAAACTCAACATTTTCAAACTGCTGAGCAATATACTGACGGTACTCCTGATAAACCGTAATTGCATTATCCGAGCGTTCACAAATTGGGATAATGACCGAAAGCTTGTTAGATGTTAATTGTTGGTCCATACGAGGTAACCCTGATCAATTCTACTGGTATTATTTTAATTCGGCTGTTAATAAGGCCAGCCTATTTATCTTAATTCGGCCTTTTTGATAAATGAGCTCTGATAGCATGCCCAAACTCACCAAAAAAGTACCAAGAGAAAAAAACAGCAATAAAAGACTGCTGATAATAACGATAGACTCACCCGAAAAAGCCAACTGGAAAAATGGAAAAAGGCACAGAAACGCAATTAAAAACGGGCCCACAGCCAGAGTTGAAAACCACCCAACCGGGTGATTCGCTAACGAGAGAATCGTCTTAATCATAATTAAATCGAGTAACACTTTATAAACTCGCGATAAACCATATTTTGATTCGCCAAATTGTCTGGCGTGATGGTTAACTTTGACCTCAGCTACCTTGGCACCACCTAACGATAATAAAGCCGGGATAAATCGATGCATTTCACTGTAAAAAGGGGTCTTTTTCATCACATCGGCGCGATACACTTTTAAAGAACAGCCATTGTCTTTGATCGGAACTTTGGTCACCCAAGAAATCAATTTATTGGCGATCATTGAAGGAATCTTGCGCTTCACCAAAGTGTCTTGGCGATTGTGTCGCCAACCCACGACAATGTCGTAACCTTCTGGCAATTTTTCTACCATCATGGGGATATCGATTGGGTCATTTTGCAAGTCGCCATCCATCGTCACAAGAATATCACCTCTGGCATGATCTATTCCTGCGGCCATCGCCGGGGTCTGCCCGTAGTTTTTTCGAAACTCAATTAAACGTAACTCAGGATGCTGTTCAACCAATTCTTTACCTAATGGCACGGTACGATCCTTACTGCCATCATCGACAAAGATGATTTCATACGCGGAACCAAAACCAGACATGACCTCATCAATCGCTTTATGGAGTAACTTAATGGACGCCTCTTCGTTATAAAGTGGCACCACTATTGATATATCTATCGGTTCTGCTTCCATAAACCATCCATTTGATCTTCATTACCCACTGGGTATACCCCTAAATTGCGCCGAAACTTTAGCCTCCGAGCAATCAAACGTCAACTGTTTAAACAAATTGAAATTAGCCAAAGCAGCCCCTTAATAATAAGTTCATAAAACCCAATCCGGCTGACCTAAGTATCATGAGTACTTCGAGCCATGCGGGAGTATTTATCGATGTCTTTTTTTTTAGCGGTGGTAAACTAACCGATTTTTTAGATTAGTCACCGGAATATTTAGGGTCCGTTATGCCAACAGGAACGATCGCCAAGAACATTTTTGCCAACTATATCGGCATGTTCATCAATATTGCCATTGGTTTTTTGCTGTCTCCTTATCTGATTCACACCTTAGGTGATACCCAGTATGGGGTTTGGTCCATCGCGGCGGCGTTCACTGGGTACATGACCTTATTTGATTTAGGGTTAAACTCAGCCGTCAACAAATACGTGTCCTGGTACCATGGCAAAAACGATCCTGAGAATGTCAACAAAGTCCTTTCCACGGCATTGTTGATCTTCGCTGGTATCAGTGCCGTCATATTACTGTTAAGCCCACTCTTCGCACAGCTGATGACCAATAACCTAGACATGGGCGGTGTTCCCGCCGATGTGGTGAGCCTTTTAGTCATTGTCGTATCCTTTGATGTCTGTTTTTTCATTATTGGCGGTTTGTTTAGAGGTGCCATGGGTGGATTTCAGCGCTACGACATCCTAAATAACATCCAAATTCTGGCGGCCATTTATAAAGCCGTCGTTTTTTTTGCTGTTTTGGAACTCGGCTACAGCTTAGTAGCAATGGGGGTTGTTTCTGCCAGTGCTAACCTGCTGTCTGCCTTGATTTTTTATCACCAGCTCAAAAGAGTCTATCCGCAAATGGCGCTGGCCAAAAAGAGCCTGTCAAAAGAAACGAGTAAGGATATTTTGAACTTCGGTAAATTTACCTTTCTTTCAATGCTGGCGAACCTATTGGTGTATTACAGCGATGCTTTTGTCATTGGTTATTTTATGAATGCGGCGGCCATTACCTACTACAGCATCGCTTGGACGCTCACAGAGTACACCAAAAAAATGAGTGTGGCGTTTAGTAGAACATTTGCGCCTGCAGTGAGTGATCTGGATGCGAAAGGCGATACGCGCTTGATTGTGTCGGTGTATCTGAGAGGCACCCGGTACTTGATGATCATTTCGAACTTGCTGGCGATTGGATTTATTATGCTGGGTGGCGAGTTTATTGC
>CAZECE010000128.1:0-7086 GCA_964510525.1 uncultured Pseudomonadales bacterium
CCAGTTCTTTTTAGGAGACTTATCTCACGTTATTACCATACACTGGGAAGTAAACGAAGAGGGTGTTTTAGAGTTCAATGCTTATATACACCTTCAAGAAGATTATACTTTTAGTGCTAAAAAAGAAGGCGCCACTTACAGTGACAGTTACACTGGCAGAAATTATAACAGAACAGTTGAAGCTCAGAAAAATGGAGAGAAAACTCATTTAGGTAGAGGAACGTTAGATCTAAATGGCAAAGATAGCTTATCTAATTCCGAGCTCTGGGATATTTTATTTGACGATGCGTTGGAAATGTTTGAAAAAAAACTTATGACAGCCATGGGCACATATCTAGATGATAAAGATGATGATTGGTTTTATAAATTTTATGGCTTGTATACAGTCAACACAAGAGGCAAAGACTTTGGCTCAACTCAAAATAGAAGAGAAGCCAGTAAAGCAGCTGAGGGGTTAATTCTTGAGGGTGACGGTCTTGAGGGTGAGGGTAAAAAAGATTACAACGGTAAAGCACCTACAAGGAAAGATTGGGGTAAAGGAATTCGAGATAATCTGATTCCTGCGCTTGAAAATATAAACATTTCTGACGCCATTTCTAACCCTGACGGTCTTGACAACATCAAACTGGCGACACAAGAACAAGCCGCCGCAGAAAGCTCTCGCTTGCCCTACAACCCCAACGCATTCGGCGTTTGGCTCGAAGCAAAAATCGGCGAGCCATCACTCTACCAAAACGGGATGGCATTCAAAAGCAAAGATGATGTCGCAAAGATGACAGACAGCATTGATGATACCGTCGCCCACCTAGGCCATATGAACAACCTGGCCCTGAGTAGAATAAAACGCCTTCAGGAATCTGCAACCCAATGCATGAATATGATCGTTCAAGCACTGCAACGCGAGTACCAATCCATCAACTCCACGTCCAACAACATGGGTACATAGGTTAAGGCGAAACAGAGAAATAAAACCGCTGCCGATTTTAGACATTGGCTTCTTGCTTATGATACAGTCTTTTAAACAATAGTGAGGACGCCACCATGAAAAAAGATGTCACTCCGATGAATCAAACCGACACAAACACCAATACAAGCACCAACGTTACAGCTTTAGCTGACATCCCGGCACCCGATAATGTTCTGTCCATCACTTCAAGCAAAACGACCAAGTCTTATAAAAATCGCAAACTGCAAAAAATGAAAAAAGCCTTTGAAGCGTTTTTACCGCTTAATCAAAAAACTACTTCCTCTAAAAAGCACCGCAGTAAAAACAAAAAAAAGCGATAACGTTTTTAGTTGCTCTTACTTAGCCCTTCCAATATTCATTGCGTATTTTACACAGCAAAATTAACGCCGCTAACACAAAACCAATGGCATTGGCCCCAATCATGGCCGCATCCTGCTTATAGAGGCCATAACAAAACCAAAAAAACACCCCAGTGGTGAACATAAGGTACATGATCAGCGAAATGGACTGAGTATCTTGGGTTTTTAAAGTTTTAACCGCTTGCGGCACGAATGAAAGCGTCGTCAGAACGGCCGCTATGTACCCCAACCAGTCCCCCGCCATCACAACACTCATAAACTTTCTCCACGACCACATTGCATCGCTTTTGATCAACAATTAATATGACCTACTTAGAAACAAATTAGACACTAATTTAGAAACAAAACCGCGATTGAGAGTACACCATGGCCAGCCCTGAATCACCTTTGATTATTTTTGACACAACCCTACGCGACGGCGAACAAAGTCCAGGGGCGTCGATGACCTTAGACGAAAAAGTCCGCATCGCCAAGGCCTTAGAGCGCCTTAAAGTGGATGTCATCGAAGCGGGCTTTGCCATTGCCAGCCCCGGCGACTTTGCGGCGATTGAAGCCGTGGCTAAAGAGATCAAAGAAAGCACTGTGTGCAGCTTGGCTCGTGTAATACCAAAAGACATCGATCACGCAGCAAACGCGATCAAAGCGGCCCCCAAACAACGCATTCACACGTTTATTGCCACCTCCCCCATTCACATGGAACACAAGCTGCGCCTGGCCCCGGATGAGGTCATTGATCGAGCGGTGAAAGCCATTCATCATGCCCGAAAATACGTCGATGATGTCGAATTTTCTTGTGAAGATGCGGTACGTTCCGAACCGGATTTTTTGTGTCGGATCATCGAACAAGTGATCGCGGCCGGTGCCAAAACCATCAACATTCCAGATACCGTAGGTTACGCCATTCCGGAACGCTTTGGAGCCCTGATCCACGACCTGTTAAACCGCATTCCCAATGCCGATAAAGCCATCTTCTCAGTGCATTGTCACAACGATTTAGGCTTGGCCGTGGCCAACTCATTAGCAGCGGTGCAAAACGGCGCGCGACAGGTTGAATGCACCATCAATGGCTTGGGCGAGCGCGCCGGTAATGCCGCACTGGAAGAGATCGTGATGGCAACCAAAACCCGCCATGACGTCATACCCCGCTCTTTAAACATCAATACCGCTGAAATCGTGCCAACATCGCGCCTCGTTTCGACCATCACCGGCTTTCCGGTACAACCCAACAAAGCCATCGTCGGCGCCAACGCCTTTGCGCATGAATCCGGGATCCATCAAGATGGGGTACTCAAGCACCGCGAAACTTACGAAATCATGCAAGCCGAAGATGTTGGCTGGCACACCAACCGTATGGTGCTGGGCAAACACTCAGGCCGAAACGCCTTCCGCAGTCGGCTGGACGATCTCGGCATTACGTTCTCGGATGAGACCACCTTCAATCAAGCCTTCGAACAGTTCAAGCAATTGGCGGATAAAAAACACGACATTTTTGACGAGGATCTGCACGCTTTGGCCTCAGATGTTCAGACCCATACTCGGAGCGCAGGCTACGAGCTGATTGGTCTAGAAGTCTGCAGTCACACAGAAAAACCACCGATGGCCACCCTTTCCATACGCTTAGAAAACGGCGAAGAACGCCTGGCCACCAGTGGCGGCTCCGGCCCTGTCGATGCGGTTTTTAAAGCCATTGAAAACATCGCCAACAGCCAGGCCGCGCTTGAGCTGTACTCGGTGAACGCCATTACAGAGGGTACGGATTCTCAAGGCGATGTCACGGTTCGGCTTCAAAAAGACGGGCATTTACATCAAGGCCAGGGCGCTGATACAGACATCATCATTGCCTCTGCTAAAGCCTACATCAGTGCCCTGAATCATATGGCGATGCGAACCCCGCTCTCACCGCAAGAAGGCGGTGTTTAGTGGCGGAAGCTTTTGCCACGCGATTAGAAGCACCAGAAGTGTCAGAACGCCAACACCGACTCAGTCAAGTACTTGGGTTGCAGTTGTGGGTTGCTCGCGGGCAAACTGTGCCTCTTAAATCTCAATCGACACCATCCAGGAAGCCATCCCAGACCAGCAAAACGGCTCAGTTAACCCAAGCACCTCATTTAACAAAACCTCAGGTTGCAAAACCCATCTTAAATGCAAAGCCCCTGTTAAATGCAAAGCCCCTGTTAAAAAAGCCCTCTGGAGTTGATCAAGAGCAGGCCCCCAAAAAAGTAAGCAAACCCGAAGCCCCCTCGAAAGCCGAACCAGGCATCCGTTTTAAACTGCTGTTGGCTGCTGTGTTACCCGATACTCTGATGCTATGCGAATTATCTGAAACAACCGGTGTCGCCGAATCTCAGTTGTTTCAAAAAATGGTCACCGCTTGTCGCAAAGAAAAACCCACCGGTCTGATCGATACACGCATTCACACCTTTAATTGGCCCATCCCGCATTGCCCACCCGGCAAAAGTCACGCACAGCAATCTCTAAACGGGTTGCTAAAAGCCCATCAACGACAAGGCGTTCGTCGGCTGCTGATGCTCACAGATCAGGCTCATGAATTGATATCAACTGATCAAGCATGGCCGCTTTACCAAGCCCTACCAGAAACCCATGCGGGTTCTGTTACAGCCTACCGCCTGCCCACACCCAGCCAGTTAATGAAGGACCCTGGGGCAAAAAAAAACCTTTGGTCCTGGTTAAAAACCTTTTTGCATCAACCCCTACAGCAAACTCATCAACAACCTTTTCAACAGCCTCTACAAGAACACCCAAAACAACCCTAACTTTAAACCTCTTAAAATGACCATTCGGCCCATGACACTTGATGATATTGCGTGTATTGCTCAGATCAATCAGCAATTAGAGCCTCGATTGTGGTCGGAAAAGCAGCTTAAAGAGGCATTCCTGGCGGACAATACACTCAAGCGCTCGGCACAACCCACTGACCGGCATTGTTCTCCGGTGGGGTACTACATCGCGCAACCAATCGTGGACGTGTTGGAGCTACAAGTGATGGCCGTTAATCCAACGCGTCAACAACAGGGACTTGGGAAGGAGCTGATGGCCGATTTAATCAATCAGGCCAGCCTATTTTCTTATAGTGCTATCCAGTTGGAAGTCAGAGCCAGCAATATGGCCGCTCAGGCGTTGTATCAACAATACGGATTTCTTGTCGTTGGGGAGAGAAAAAATTACTATCCGCCCCAGCTACCGCACTCACCTACAGCAGAAGACGCTGTACTGATGACACGAGATCTGTAAACAGCACTTAATAAATAACACTTAATTAAATAAATAACACTTAATTAACAGTTCACTTTAAGAGTAAACGTTTCATGAATCACCAATCTCTGATCGACGAAATTCGCAAACGCCGCACCTTTGCGATCATCTCCCACCCGGACGCCGGAAAAACCACTATTACTGAAAAGCTGCTGCTGTACGGACAAGTGATCCAGCAAGCAGGCACGGTGAAAGGGCGAGGCTCGGATAAATTTGCGTCATCCGATTGGATGGCGATGGAAAAGCAACGCGGCATCTCCGTGACCACCTCGGTGATGCAATTTCCTTACAAGCACTGCCAGATGAATTTGCTGGATACCCCAGGGCACGAAGACTTTTCGGAGGACACCTATCGCACCTTGACGGCTGTGGATTCTGCCTTGATGGTCATTGATGGCAGCAAAGGGGTTGAAGCTCGGACCATCAAATTGATGGACGTGTGCCGACTGCGCGATACCCCCATCGTCACTTTTATTAACAAACTCGATCGCGACATCAAAGACCCAATCGAATTGCTCGATGAAATTGAATCCGTGCTGAACATTCGCTGTGCACCGATCACCTGGCCGATTGGCATGGGCAAGTTATTTAAAGGCACTTATCACCTGTTAAAAGACGAAGTGTATCTTTATAAAACCGGCAGCGGCCACACGATCACCGAGCCCGAGGTCATCAAAGGCATCGACAACCCGGCGCTTGATGACGCTGTGGGTGATTTAGCCGATGAACTGCGCGAATCGCTGGAGCTGGTCCAGGGGGCGAGCTACCCCTTCGAACTGGATGCTTACTTAAAAGGCGAGCTGACCCCGGTCTTTTGCGGCACCGCGTTGGGTAATTTTGGCGTCACGGATATGATGGATGGCATAGCAGATTGGGCGCCATCCCCGCAACCAAGAACCGCCATTGAGCGCTCGGTGGATGCGACTGAATCGGATTTTTCAGGCTTTGTCTTTAAAATTCAAGCCAACATGGATCCCAAACACCGCGATCGCATTGCGTTCATGCGTGTTTGTTCCGGAGTTTATGAGAGTGGCAAACGAATGAAACACGTTCGCTTAAACAAAGACATCAAGTCCTCGGAAGCCTTAACCTTTCAAGCGGGTGAGCGCGAAAATTTAGCACAGGCTTATGCAGGTGACATCATCGGCCTTCATAACCACGGCACCATTCAAATTGGCGACACCTTCACTGGCGGCGAAACCCTACGATTTACCGGTATTCCATTTTTTGCGCCCGAGTTATTCCGACGCGTGATCTTAAAAGATCCATTAAAAAGCAAACAGCTCCAGAAAGGCTTGGCGCAACTGTGTGAGGAAGGCGCTACCCAGGTATTCTGGCCATTGCGCAATAACGATGTCATTCTAGGGGCGGTTGGCCTGCTGCAATTTGACGTGGTCGCTTTCCGGCTAAAATCCGAATACAAAGTCGATTGCCAATACGAGCCCATACAGCTGGCCTCGGCACGCTGGGTTCACTGCGACGATGAGAAAAAACTGGCGGAATTCAAACGCAAACAGCACGACTATTTGGCCATGGATGCCAATGAGCAATTGGCTTATTTGGCACCATCCAACGTCAACTTAAACCTAACCATCGAGCGCTGGCCAGACATTACCTTTAAAGAAACACGGGAGCACAGCTACTGATGGCTGATAACGATACAGCTGACTACGATTACACGTTTAAAACCGAGCTTAAAGATGCCTGGTCCGATGGCATGGGCCACATTAACCATGCGTATTATCTGTCGTTGGGTGAGCAAGCCCGTTGGGCCTGGGCCACAGAGTTGGGTGTGGGTAAATCCCATATTGAAGCCACTGGTGTTGGTTGGGTGATATTAGAAGCGCACGTCAAATACCTAAAAGAGCTGCGCGCCAACGAACAGATTCACATTGGTTGCAAATTAATGGACTTTAAACACAAAGTAGGCCGCATTAAACACGACGTTTATAGGGAACATACTTTATGTGCCGTTGTTGAAGTGGTGTTCGGATTTTTTGATCTCAAGCAACGTAAGTTGGTACCGCCTGACGACACATTAAAACAAACTTTTGGAATTGCATAACCTATGTTTGCTAGAATATCAGCCATTCAATTGTTCTAGTATTATTGTTCGAGTATTAATGTTCGCTAATTTTAAGAGAGACGTCGCATGGATTTGTTGTCGGCCTTGGCTATTTTATTTATTGGTATTTTTTTAGGCGCGCTGCTTGGGCGTTTCTTTTTCGCAAATGGCAATCGGGAAAACAATTTGTCGCAACAACTGGATGAAGTCCACTCTGAATACGCGGGCTATCAACAAAAGGTTGATGACCACTTTAAAACCACGGCCGAACTGGTCAACAAACTCACCCACGCTTACAGCAATATTCATGAGCACTTGGCCAGCGGCGCACAGGATTTATCCAAGCGCACGCTCGCCCACACGGAAATAGAGCGTCTCCATTCCAATCCAAGCAGCCTCCAAGAAAGCACTCCCATACCTAA
>CAZECE010000129.1:0-46113 GCA_964510525.1 uncultured Pseudomonadales bacterium
CCCACATAAGAGATAACTTACATATAATTTAGCCAAATCAGTCAATCACAAGCACAAAAAAAAGCCAGCTGACGTTACATCAACTGACTTTTTTATATTAGTTTTAAACTATAGTCGTTTAAAAAAAACGTTTTAATAGACGCGAGCTTTAAACAAACAGATTCTCTCCGGAGAGCCCTTCTTTCTCCATAATATCCCGTAAACGCTTTAAGGCTTCCACTTGGATTTGACGCACCCTTTCTCGCGTTAGACCTATTTCACGCCCTACTTCTTCAAGAGTACTCATTTCATAACCTCTTAAACCAAATCGGCGCGCCACAACTTCACGCTGCTTTTCAGGCAACTGATCTACCCACACATCGATATTCCCCTTGAGGTCTGTGTCCTGAAGGATTTCAACAGGATCTGATACCACCACATCCGCAATGGTTTCCAAAACAGACTTGTCTGAATCATGACCAAGAGGTGAATCGACCGAGGATACCTGCTCATTTAAGCCAAGCATCTTTTTGACATCTTCAATTGGCTTATCCAATAAATCAGCGATTTCTTCCGGCGAAGGCTCGTGATCTAACTTTTGAGTCAACTCTCGGGCCGCTCTTAAGTAAACATTTAACTCTTTGACAACGTGAATGGGTAATCGAATCGTACGAGTCTGGTTCATGATCGCACGCTCGATTGTCTGGCGAATCCACCAGGTAGCATAAGTCGAAAATCGGAACCCGCGCTCAGGATCAAATTTTTCAACCGCACGGATCAAACCTAAATTACCCTCTTCGATCAAATCCAACAACGAAAGGCCTCGATTCACATAACGCCTAGCAATTTTCACCACCAAACGCAGGTTGCTTTCGATCATACGCTTACGCGCATCTTCATGACCTTGAAGCGCTCTTCGAGCAAAATAAACTTCTTCCTCTGGGGTTAATAAAGGGGAAAAACCAATTTCATTTAAATAGATTTGAGTGGCATCGAGATTTTTCTGATCATACAGATCTGAGCGTCTTTTCTGCCCTCTTTGACGAATCTTAGATTCAATTTCAGGATCGTATTCGGTTTTCATCACCTGATCGTTTTGCGCCACAGAATCGCTATTGGCATCATCGACTATTTCTTTGGTCGTTTTGGTTGGGAGTGATGGGTCGTCGTAAGAAAGGTTATCCATATCTTCAGTTTCCATACAGGTATTCATATTATCTTTCGCACTCACCTGGTCTTCTTTAATAAGACAAGACATAAATTGTGTTCCTATTCTGACAGAGTTAAAATTCGCACCGTTCGAATAAAAAAGATCAATGCTGGTCTTTAAAAGATTTAAGGTAAGTAATCCAAAGGGTTAACAGGTTTTCCATCTTTACGAATCTCGAAATGCAAGCGATTCAAACCTGACGTCCCACTAGATCCTATTTCGGCAATCTTCTGCCCAGCTTTAACTTGATCTCCTTCTTTTACTAGAATGCGGCTATTGTGGCCATAAGCCGTTAATAACTCGCGATCATGTCGAACGATAACCAAATTGCCATAACCCAACAGACCACTCCCTGTATACACAACCTTGCCTCTGGCGGCCGATTTAACGGGGTCTCCGGACTTACCGGCGATGTCTATTCCCTTGTTCGGCTGAGGTCCAATTGTGAAAAATTCGACGATATTTCCGTCTGCTGGCCAAGACCATTCTATATCTACTCCTTTGTTTCTCCTTTTACCACCCCCTACATGGATCATTTTTTCATCTAAACTTATTTTTTTAGAACTTTTAGATCTATAAGGACTGGTTACAACATCATCTATAACCCACCTTTTAAATTTTGTGGTCTTTTTATAGGTTTTTCTTATAACTAAAGCATCCCCTGGATAGATCGTATAAGGCGAATTTAGTTGATTCCAGTAGATCAATTTTTGAGGAGAAATACCCAGGCGATTACCTATAGAAAATAAGGAATCTCCCTTTTGGATGCGATAAATATAATAGTCTCCTTTGGGTGAAGATCGTACAGAACCCAAAGGCTGAGACTCCGCCTCAACATCGATTCGCGTGCCGGCTGGAGACAAGCAGCCTGATAAAACAACACAGCTTAACAGGAGAAATGAACGCCGAATGTCCATATTGGCTCCTTGCCAACAGTTTCTAATAACCTAGATTTAGACCTACTGACTTAGATTTAAACCTACTGACTTAAATTCTGCTAATGGCTTAACTTCAGCTAATGGCTTAGATTTGGGAAACAGGCCCATTTCGGGAAACACGCGGTTTTAATAAAGCCTCCATTCCCCCCAACAACAACGCCCCCAACACCATCAGCCCCAAACAAGCCATCAAGCCCGTACTCTCCGGCATTAATGCCTGATATTCAGCTGGCCAAATATTTTTCTGCAATAAAGGGACTGCTTCGCCATGGCTGTTCAGACGAGTGCTCAGCGTCTCTTTCCAAGGCCATACCTTGATCAAAGAGCCCAACATCAGCCCCAATAAAAACATAAACGTCTTGGCCTTGTAGTGGGTTAAAAAGTAGTTCACCAGATGGACAAATGCAAATAATCCTATAAAACAGCCGGCCAGAAAGCTGCTCAGGATACCCAAATCCAACTGTTGAATAGCGGTTATCACCGTTCCATAAAATCCCAGTAACAACAAAATAAAACTGCCGGAAATACCAGGCAACACCATGGCACAAATCGCAACTGCTCCCGCCAGAAAAATTTTCAAAAAACTGGGTGACACTTGAGCTGGCACTTGCAAACTCAACCAAGCGCTGCACGCAATGCCCAACAGCAAAAACACACTTTCTACTAACCGCCACCGATCAATCGCCTTAATCATCAGCACCCCTGAACTGATGATCAAACCAAAAAAGAACGACCACAACGCTTCGGGGTGTTGATATAAAAGATACTTAATGACGTGGGACAACAACCCAATACTGGTCACGACTCCCAGCCCTAAGAGCACTAAAAAGGTCATGTCTTGACGCACCCAAAAGGTTTTAATGCCCTCTTTAAACAGTACTTTCCAACCCTCCTTGCTTAAAGAGCTCAGCGCCAACAGCAGCCGATCATAAATTCCGGTGATAAACGCAATCGTCCCACCTGAGACACCCGGCACGACGTCCGCAGCCCCCATGACCAAGCCTCGCAAATAAATTAAAAACCAGTCCATTTAACTCCTCTCTCGACTCATAACGATTGCATTAACAACACCACCGCATGGGCAGCAATCCCTTCTTCACGCCCTGTGTACCCTAACCTTTCGGTGGTGGTTGCTTTTAAATTTAACTGAGAGACATCGGCCTGCAATACATTCGCAATCACAGCTTTCATGTCCTCAAGATAGGGGCTTAGCTTTGGGCGCTGAGCCACCACGGTTGCATCTAAATTCCCAATCACCCAACCGAGCTCGCGCACTTTACCAAAGACCTCTGCTAACAACTCAGTACTGGCGATGCCCTTGTATCGATCATCGGAATCCGGGAAGTGTTGGCCAATATCGCCTAACCCTGCAGCACCTAAACAGGCATCACAAATCGCATGAAGCAACACATCCCCATCCGAATGCGCCAGTAAAGCTTGATTATGATGAATTTTCACTCCACCCAAGATGACATGATCGCCAGGGACCAGTGCGTGCACATCAAAGCCATGACCAATACGAAACATCAACTCTCCTTATTTGCAGCCCCATCGACTGAGACCCCATCGAGTTCCACGTCATCGAAAAAGCTTACCACTTTGTTTAAGTCGCCAGGGTAGGTGACTTTAATGTTATCAGGAGCTCCTTGAATCATAACTACAGACTTACCCAATAACTCGAGGGCTTCGGCTTCGTCGTTTACCCGCCTTTGATCTAAAGCCACTGTGCGCAACGCTTGCAGTAAATCTCCAAAACGTGCCACTTGAGGAGTGTAAGCTTGCCATAAGCCGGATCGATCAACACTGCTTGTCACCATTGGCTGATGATCAGCATCCAAATCAGAACGCACACGCTTAAGACTGTCCGAAACGGGTATTCCCAATACCGCACCAGACACCTGTTCAGTCTCTTGCTCCTCTTGTGCCTGACAGAAAGCCTGAAGTTTGACTAAGTCTGCTGAAGTGACACAAGGTCTGGCAATGTCGTGCACAAAGACCCAATCGGTCGGTAACGCCCTGGATGCCAGTTGTTCGAGTCCAAACAAAACCGATCGCCATCGATCACTGCCACCCTCACACACCAATAATCGAGGGTCTTTTGCAGCTGCTAGCGAATGAAACCAGGCATCCTCTTTCGCAATCGAGACAACCACCGTGTTAAACGGTTTAAACGACAATAAGGCCTGAAGGGTCCAATCGGCAACCGGCTTACCAAGCACGGAGGCATACTGCTTCGGTACACTCCCCTCAGCATTGCCATTCCCCTGCGCATTAAACCGACGACCAGTCCCAGCCGCAGGCACAACGCACCAATAATTGGAAGATCCCAGACCACTTGGCTCGCTATTGAGTTTCGGGTAAGTCATGAAGATAATAAAAAGTTTCACCTGGGCGGATCATCCCCAAATCCAAACGCGCACGCGCTTCAATAGCGGTGCCTTTTGCATTCAAGGCACCTATATCTTGCGACAAGGACAGATTCGCCGCTTCCATCAACGCTAGCTCAGCACTCTGCTGCTGAATTCGTTGATCTAGGTTCCATACAGCTGGAAGTCCATTATTCCCGCTCCACAAATCCATTTGCAGTATTAAAACTGTTATTACCAGCGCACCGCATCCAAAATAACGAAGTTTCATACAGGACCTCCCTTTCAGTGCCAAGTCATGCTTATGTAGTCATGCTTATGTATTAAAACTCAAAAGCGGGTTAAGACTGCCAACACAGTGGGCTAAAACGCTCAAACTCACCCTTACCTTTGTAAGAAGCTCGCTCCCTTAAGGCTTCTTCAATACGCAACAGCTGGTTATATTTGGCCGTTCGATCGGTACGACACAAGGAGCCCGTTTTGATTTGACCCGCACACGTGGCGACCGCTAAATCCGCTAAGGAAACGTCTTCCGTTTCACCCGAACGATGACTGATCACCGCCGTATAACCCGCTTGTTTGGCCTTATTGATGGCCCCCAGAGTTTCACTAAGAGTACCAATCTGATTGAATTTGATCAGAATCGAGTTCGCGATGTTTTTTTCAATGCCTTCTTCCAAAATGGCCGTATTGGTCACAAACAAATCGTCACCAACCAATTGAACGCGATCCCCCAAGGTTTCTGTCAGAATTTTCCAGCCCGCCCAGTCGTTTTCACTCAAACCGTCCTCAATAGATACAATAGGGAACTTCTCCGTCAGGTTCTTCAAGTAATGCACAAAGCCTTCCGCATCTAACGACACACCTTCGCCCGACAAATGGTATTGACCGTCTTTGTAAAATTCTGAAGCCGCGCAATCCAACGCCAGCACTACCTCTTCCCCTATTTTGTAACCCGCGTTTTGAACCGCCTCGACAATCATTTCTAACGCTTGCTCATTCGAAGCCAAGTTCGGTGCAAAGCCCCCTTCATCACCGACAGCCGTATTCAAGCCATTGGCTTGCAGCAGTTTTTTGAGTGCATGAAAAATTTCCACGCCACAACGCAATGCGTCTGAAAAGCGAGTAAATCCGACGGGTTGAATCATGAATTCTTGAATATCAACGTTGTTATCGGCATGCGCCCCACCGTTTAAAATATTCATCATTGGAACGGGCATCGAATAAGGACCGACAGAATCACCGTCAATCAACGTAGAGAGGTACTCGTAAAATGCCAAACCTTTGTCTTGAGCCGCCGCTTTTGCTAACGCCAGCGACGTGGCTAACATCGCATTGGCGCCAAGCTGGCCTTTATTTTCTGTGCCATCCAAATCAATTAATAATTGATCCAGCTCAGATTGTGGAAAGGGTGATTTCTTCAAAAGCGCCGCACGGATCGACCGATGCACATTACTGACTGCTGACTGGACGCCCTTGCCTAAATAACGCCCCGCTTCACCATCACGCAATTCCAGCGCTTCTCGTTGGCCAGTAGACGCACCAGAAGGCGCTGCCGCTCGACCAATGACGCCTGATGATAAAATCACATCCACCTCAACCGTCGGGTTCCCTCGGGAATCTAAAATTTCTCTGGCACGGACATCTGTAATCACCGAATCAGACATGAAAAGGTCTCCTAATTTTAAGTTATTTTGTTACGCTGTATTGAGATTGGGAAAGGACTTTACCAAAGCGTCCAAGGCTTTAATTTGCGTCAAAAAAGGCTCCAGCTGGTCCATACGTAGCGCACAAGGACCATCACATTTGGCGGCACTCGGGTTGGGGTGCATTTCCAAAAACAACCCAGCAATGCCTTGGCTGATGCCTGCTCTGGCCAAATCCACTACCTGCTCACGGCGCCCACCTGTTGCGGAGGGCAATCCTCCTGGCTGTTGCAGCGCGTGGGTTACATCAAACACCAAAGGAAAACCAAAACGCTTCATGACACCAAAACCCAGCATATCCACCACTAAATTCTGATACCCAAAACTGGTGCCCCGCTCGCACAACAACAGCTGGTCGTGGCCGAGCTCTTGGAATTTTTCGATAATATGCCTAACGTCTTGAGGCGCCAAAAACTGCGCTTTCTTAATATTGATTAGCCGGCCACTCCGAGCCAAAGCCGTGACCAAATCGGTTTGACGGCATAAAAAAGCGGGCAGTTGCAAAACATCCACCACTTCCGCCACCGGCTCAACCTGAGCAGGCTCATGAACATCCGTCAAAATCGGCACCCCAAAACGCTCTTTGACCGCCGCCAACCACTGAACCCCTTGCGCCAAGCCTGGCCCACGAAATGAATGCACCGAAGAGCGGTTCGCTTTATCAAACGACGCTTTAAAAACATATGGGATTTCCAAACTCTGACACACCGCCACACAATGCTCAGCGACTTCTAACGTCAAGGCTTCAGACTCTAGCACATTCAATCCTGCCATCAGCACCAACGGCTGATCATTACCGAAGGCAATCGAGCCGGAGTGCGTTTTTAAACTGACTGTCTTTGGCGTATTTATCTTTGGGGCATTTGGAGTTGGGTTATTTGGTGTCATCTAAGGGCTCACGCAATTTTTGTTTAAGCTGCTCCATGTGGCCCCGAGTTTCCTGAGCCAAGGCCTTGGCTGACTCAATGAAACCCACAAACACAGGGTGTGGTTCGCGCGGGCTGGACGCAAATTCCGGGTGAAACTGACAACCAAAAAACCAAGGGTGTTTCGGGATTTCCAAAATTTCGACCAGCGCACCATCGATTGAACGACCGCCAATGGACAAGCCTTTGGCTTCACATTCCGCCACATAGCTTTCATTCACTTCATAACGGTGTCGGTGTCGCTCAGAAATAATCTCTCGCTGATACAGCTGGTACGCCAAGCTGCCCTTGCTCAAGCGACATGACTGAGCCCCCAGTCGCATCGTGCCTCCCAAATCATCTTGATCGTCACGCGCCTCTTTCGAGCCATCCGCCGCTACCCATTCCGTCACCAAGGCCACCACGGGATCAGGCGTTTCGGGATTCAATTCGCTGCTGTGTGCCAAGGGTTTGCCCAAGACATTTCTCACAAATTCAACCAGTGCCAACTGCATGCCCAGACAAATACCAAAAAAGGGAATTTTGTTCTCGCGTGCGTATTGGATGGCGACAATTTTCCCTTCCGTACCGCGACTGCCAAAACCACCGGGAACCAGCAGCGCATCAATACCCAGTAACGCCTGAACACCTAGATTCTCTATATCTTCGGCATCGATGTATCGAATGTCCACTCGAGTACGGGTGGAAATTCCAGCGTGCTTTAAAGCCTCGTTTAACGATTTATAAGCGTCCGCCAACTCAGTGTATTTCCCAACCATGCCCACACAAATCTGAGCGGTCGGATGACGCTCCAGTTCCACAACGCGCTCCCAATCAGACAGATCAGCGGCTTTAACGCGGTTCATCAAATTCAACTTTTCAATGATGATGTTGTCCAGCCCTTGAGCATGCAGATGACCCGGGATCGCATAAATACTTTCTAAGTCGGGGCAAGAAATAACCGCCTGCGGCTCCACATTAGTGAATAAACCGATCTTACGCAGCGCATCGGATGAAATTTCGTGGTCGGAACGACAGATCAGAATATCTGGCTGCAGGCCGATGGAGCGCAACTCTTTTACCGAGTGCTGGGTGGGCTTGGTCTTAATCTCACCCGCGGAAGGGATGTATGGCACCAAGGTCAAATGCACGTAGGCGGTTCGCTTGCGCCCTAATTCCGAGCCTAACTGACGCACCGCCTCTAAGAATGGCAAAGACTCTATGTCCCCAACCGTGCCGCCAATTTCAACCAAGACAACATCGACATCGGGATCAACTGAGGTGATTTTGTGTTTGATCGCATCGGTGATATGAGGAATGACTTGAACCGTTGCCCCCAGGTAATCCCCTCGGCGCTCTTTTGCGATCACTTCGGAATAAATTTTACCCGTAGTGAAATTGTTCTTCTGGGTCATTCGAGCACGGACAAAACGCTCGTAGTGCCCCAGATCCAAGTCGGTTTCGGCGCCATCTTCGGTTACAAACACCTCACCATGCTGAAATGGACTCATCGTGCCCGGATCCACATTGATGTAAGGATCCAACTTAACCAATGTGACCTTTAACCCCCGACTTTCGAGGATGGCCGCTAATGACGCCGCTGCCATGCCTTTGCCTAAGGAAGACACCACCCCACCTGTGACAAAAATATAATGATTCATATCGCTACCCGATTAAACGCCTCTACCCCAAAAGCTTGGCGATTTTAACAAAGAATGGACTTGGGGTCATATCAGCGAAGACCCTGGCTACGCATCCATTGCAAAATTCCAGGGTTTGTCGCCCTAAACGACCATCCAGGCTTGCCTTCAGGAGCCAAAAAAGCCGGATGAGACCACAGGTGCGGCACACTAACCAACTGATCTTGAAAATAAATCAGCGGCCAAACCGAGCGTAACCAAGGGGGCACTCGGTGCTGCTGAAAAAATTTCTTCCAAGAGTGCGTACCTATCCGCTTGCCGGCCGAGAAGATCGGCACCCCCGGAGACACAGGTGACATTTCAGATACGCCCGACTGTTCCGCACTCTTGTCGGCGCTCTTTTCGGCTTTATTTTCAGCACTGCTACCTGAACGAAAACGGCACACCAAGGTATCCATTGGTAAATCAAACACCTGCGTCCTTGACCACACCAACTCCACCCCCCCCTGGCAGTCTACCAAGGCTTTCGCAACAGGCTCAGCCGTCTTTAATCCGCCTTCAATCCCCTCTAATGGGGTATCCACACACCAAACACAGCCGTCAAACCGGCGGAATTGATGACCTAGACCATCTACTTGCCCTCGCTCATTCGCTTGCACACCCAGCCCCACGACCGAGGTCACCAATTTCAATGAAGGAACGCCAATCCCCAAAGCACGCACCCAAGCAGACACCAGGTCACGTTGCTGCGCAACCCGCAAACCCAGCAAATACCGTACTGGCAGCCAAGACCTTCCCAACAAATGACAATGCTCAGGCTGCAGACCTTCTGATTCCGTTGCCACCAGGTGCGCCATGCGAGCCAGAGCGGCTTTGGCACCCGGCCAACGTCTTGAGACGACAGGTAAGACCTCATGACGCAAAAAATTTCGATCCCACCGGGTGTCTTGGTTGGATTCATCCTCTACCCAAGACAGCTTCAATCGCTGATCGACCAACGATTCTTGAGCCACAGACAGCTCATGAGCAACCGACAATAATGTACTCTTAGACACGGACAACCAAGGCCTAACCAGCTGCATACCATCTCGCTGCGTCAAAGGTTGGATTCCTTTGAGGCCCACCACCCCGGTGCCTCGAAACAGCCTGAGCAGCAGAGTTTCAGCCTGATCATCCAGATGGTGCGCTAAACAGAGCACACCGCCTGGCTCAACATGCTGAGCAAATGCCTGGTAGCGCAACTCACGTAACTCAGCCTCTACCCCCTGCTGCGTATTCAGACGAGCTTTGACCTCAGTCACCCGCAAAGGCACCTGCCATTTCCGGCAAACCGCCTCACAATGCGACACCCAGTCACTGGCTTTTGAAGACATTTGATGATTAACATGCAACGCAACGACTCGGTCAGGAAACAGAGCATTAAGACAATACAATAAAAGAGTCGAATCCAGCCCCCCGCTGAAGCCGACATACAGTTTCTGGGTATTGGGCAGCAGACCCAAACAGGCATCAATGGGCTTGATTAATGGATCAAGGGTGGTACTGAGCCAGTCTTTATCACCCGGCGGTGCTATCAAGCGCGCCCCACGGACATCAATCGCTCGTAACGCGTTGCCAACAGCTGCTCAATAGACTGTGTTTTTAGCGTCTCCAACTGGGACAATAGATGTGCTTTTAAAGTCGCCGCCATCGTTTCAGGTTGACGATGTGCGCCCCCCAGAGGTTCAGGCAAGACGGCATCAATCAGTTTCAGCTCATGCAAACGCGCCGCCGTGATCCCCATGGCCGCGGCCGCCTCCGGCGCTTTGTCTGCCGTTTTCCACAAAATAGAAGCACACCCCTCTGGCGAAATCACCGAATAGACACTGTATTGCAGCATATTAAATTGATCGCTGACGCCAATAGCCAGCGCCCCGCCAGAACCGCCCTCTCCAATAATGGTGGCAATTACCGGCACTTTTAACGTCGACATGCGCTGAATACTCTCCGCAATGGCTTGGCTCTGGCCGCGCTCTTCAGCATCCACCCCTGGAAAAGCACCCGGCGTATCGATAAACGTCAGTATTGGCAAACCAAACTGCTCTGCCAAAGCCATTAAACGCATGGCTTTGCGATACCCTTCTGGCTTCGGCATTCCAAAGTTGTGTTTCACTTTGTCTTGCACCGTCATGCCTTTTTCATGACCAATCACCATCACCGACTGCCCCTCAAACTTTGCCAGCCCGCCAATGATGGCACGATCGTCTGCAAATGCCCGATCGCCGCGCAATTCCTGAAAGTCTGAGAACATCAGCTCAATATACTCTGTGGTATGCGGCCGATTGGGATGTCGCGCCACCTGAGTGATCTGCCACGGGGTTAAAGACTGATACAGCTTTTCCATCTCAGCCTGGCTTTTATCATTCAAGCGTTTAATCTCTTCGGATATATTGACATCCGATTCACTGCCTAAAGCCTTAAGCTCTTCTATTTTAGATTCTAAATCCGCAATATTTTGTTCAAACTCTAATACGTTTCGACTCATTCAAAGCGACTCATTTCCAACTGCCAAATTTCTAACCGCCAAATTCCTAATTGACAAAATTAAGATACATTCATCTCAGTGACGAGATAGGTTACCCTAGCGCCCTACTAAGCCGAGCATTATGGTCCAGCTCAAAGACGATTTTCAACCCAACAAGCACCCAGCATCAACGAAAACCCCTTTAACACAGCCTCTAAACGATTATCTTATGAACATATTTCTGGTCGGCGGCGCCATTCGAGACAAACTGTTAAGCCTCCCAGTAGCCGATCACGACTGGGTTGTGGTGGGCGCCACCCCAAACGAACTGCTGCAAAACGGCTTTCAACAAGTCGGCCAAGATTTTCCCGTATTCCTTCACCCTGAAAACCACGAAGAATATGCCTTGGCACGAACCGAACGAAAAAAAGGCCATGGTTACAAAGGCTTTGAATTATGCGCCTCGCCTGATGTGACACTTGAACAAGACCTTGCCCGGCGAGACTTCACGATCAACGCCATGGCCGAAGACTCCTTAGGCCAATTAATTGATCCCTTCGGTGGTCGGCAGGACATTAAAGACAAGGTGATACGACATGTATCCCCTGCCTTTTCCGAAGACCCGCTCAGAGTCATCAGAGCCGCCCGCTTCGCCGCCCGCTTTCACGACTTGGGATTCACCATCGCGGATGAAACGTTAGAGCTAATGCGGCACATATCCAAGAGTGGAGAACTGAGCTATCTAGTAGCAGAACGCGTATGGCAAGAACTTAAAAAAGTATTCGAGCAGCCCAATGTCGGCATTTTCTTCCACACACTGCAGCAGTGCGATGCTCTTGAACCTTTATTTCCAGAACTAGCATTTCCAGAACTAGCCAAATCCGCCATTCTCCCTAAACTAAAAGCACTTACCGAACTTAACCCGCTTGCTCAACAAGACACTCCGCACCTCAATAGCATCGCTAGAGCCATTCAAATCAGCTTATTATTAGAAAATACCACCGCCATTGCAGCTTTTTGGTCTCGTCTCAAAGCCCCCAATCAGATTAATGAAACCTGCCAGATCGCCTATCAAATAGATCAATGGCTGACTCAGCACACTCAGGTTCAAGACAGCAACACTTCTGTAACTCACACCTATGCGATTCAAGCCGAGTCACTACTAACGCTTTTGCAACAAACAGATGCCATTCGTCGAAGTGATCGATTTCTGTTGTCTCTGACCGGATTAAGAGCAAGCTCTCAACACCTGACAGCACCGCAACCATTACTTGAACTCATCCCACAAGCACTAACCGCCTGCCAGAACATCAAAGCAAAAGACCTGGACATTAGCGGTTTATCTGGCCCTGACATTCAACTTAAAATCAATGAAAGACGCCGACAAGCTATCGCCGAGCTGTTAAAAACCTAAAATTTATGCTTTGAATACTATCCTGATTGGGGTAAGCCTATTTGAAACCATCCGATTTCGATACTTAAGTACGAAATCGGATGGTGTCTAGGCTTAATAGACCGAAAAAATGAATCATTTACTCTGCAGAACGCTCAATCACCACGCCCACTTCTTTAACGCCTTCCAGGGCACCGGGTTTCGCAAGGCTCACTCGCACCCAGTTCACCCCAAACTCACTCAACACCGCTTCCGCCACGCGCTCTGCCAAGGTTTCAATTAATCGGCATTCCGCTGCTGAAACCAAGGCTTTAACACGTTTGGTAACCGCCGCGTAGTCAACGGCTTTGTCTATTTGATCCTCAATCGCGACCGACCAGGCGTCAGTCGCCATCTCAATATCAATAACGACGGTTTGCCGAATGGCTCTTTCCCAATCATAGACCCCTATGACGGTATCCACCTTCAAGCCTTTTAGATACACCCGATCTCGATTAGACTGCGCCTTTTCAGATTCAGCCGTTACCTGTTCAGAATCACTCATAACACTTGCTCTCATCAACCCAGAACCTAAATGGATGCTCATTATGCCAGAATGGATGACCAGCAACCTACTGCCCCTAGGCATTTGTTTGATTGCTTACCTAATGGGCTCAGCCTCTTCAGCCATTGTTGTCTGCAAACTGATGCGGCTCGAAGACCCAAGAGGGTTGGGCTCTGGCAACCCAGGTGCCAGCAACGTCTTACGAAATCATGGTAAACGCCCAGCCGCCTTTACATTTGCCGGCGACACCCTCAAAGTCATCATCCCCATTGTCATTGGAATCGGATTAGGCATTTCGCCCTATTGGCTGAGTTGGGTGGCATGCGCTGGCTGCTTAGGCCACATGTACTCACTGTTCCATAAATTTGAAGGTGGAAAAGGCGTTGCGACCGCCTTCGGTGCCATTTTTACGCTCTTCTGGCCGCTGGGTTGCCTCTTGGGCATTATTTGGCTGGCGCTAGCCAAGCTAACAGGCACAGCTTCTGTGGGTTCAATCGCGGCTTGGCTTTGTGCGCCATTCGTCATTTATTTTTGGCAACCCGACTATTGGCCCGGCATTGCCTGCATGAGTGCCTTCATCGTCTATCGACACAAAGACAACATTAAGCGGTTACTGGCAGGGGAAGAAAACGCACTAAAGTCAGAACCCCCACCCTCTTAACCATCCTTAACCATCCAACAAATTGATCGGGTTAAACTGATGTTCTGAATCTTTCACTAACTCCACACGACGCATTTTCGGCACCATCACTTTAACGGCGTTGCCTTCTTTTTGACGTACGTCTTCTAAAGCCACATGAACACGATCTAAGGTTTCATCAATGGTCTCAATACACGAGTACTCTGTCATCCCGACATGCAAATTAATTTCTTCAAACACAGGCAACTCAACCAAACTTTTTTGTTTGACTCTTTGAACAATTCTTTCCAATACTAAGCGGGCTTTTTCAACTGAGGTTTTCGTTAACACAATTAAAAATTTATCCACTTCTACACGACCACAAAAATCGAGCGCTCTCACCTGAGCTTTGAGCTCAGCTGCAACAAATTGTATGACCTTAATATTGAGCTCTTCGGGGTATTTAGGTTCAAAACGCTGGTAATCAACAATTTTAACTTTCGCAAGTACAAACTTGTACTCACCTCGATCTGCTAATTCTTTTTGATTTTCTAAAATTTCAAGCATGTACTTTGACGTATATAAACCCGTCTGATCATCCTTCACCGTCAACTGCTGGACCAGTTTTAAGGCTTTTTGCAGTTGGTCATTTTTATGGCGCAATTCTTTTGAAACAAACTGGGTATACCAGCCAGACACCCCAACTAACACCACTAAGCCACTGAAGACCATTAAATCCAACCACTCACTCAACACAAATTCAAATGTATTCGACTCAATAAAAACAGGCTCCGATGCAAAGCGAAGAGCCGCCAAACCAAACACATACCAAAATCCTAACAAAAAAGCCGAGCTAAGATGAAACCACCGAAAACTCAAAAACAGAATGGGCAAACCAAACATTAAATTCACATACTGCGCTTTTAAAAGCCACTCTGAAGACATCGCCAAAAAGGCAAGGTACAGCAAGGTCTGTAATAATTTCAAAGAACCCTGGATTGAGACCAGCTTTTCTAACCGTAGAACCTGTTTTGAAACAACATGCAGCAACCAGCCGCCCATATACAAAACGACATTCAACAACAAATAAATAAAAATCTGATTAAATTGTCGATCTGAAATACGTATATCAGCGAAATGAAAAACCAGCCCCACGTACCCTAAATGCAACAGTACGGCAACTAAAAGAATAGTGCCGGTCGCGTTTTGGGGCTTAAGCCAGCTTAAATTATCTTTAGCAGAAAACGATTCCAACGAAAACCTCGGGGGGGGGTCTGACACCATTAAAAGATGGCCTATTAATACCTAGTTATTAGAAAGACAATGAAGCTGGCAATATCAATAAAGTATTAATAAAAGATAGACTCATTACAGGGAAAAATCGATGTTGAATTCGTATAAATTCAACATATCAAAGTCTATAAAAAAAGCTTACAGAAACACCCTACTGCTAGACTAGGGTTTTATGGGCAGGGGCTTTATGGACAGGAGTTTTAAGAATAGAAATTTAACGAGCGGATTCAAAAATACTTTCAATTGAAGACACGACCTTTTTTTGCCATACAGGGCTTCTTTTAATTTCATCCATAGAGACCAAGGCCATCATACGCTCACACAACGGCTTGTAAAATTTTTGAAGGCCTAAAATAAAGTGCATCGCGATTAATTTACTCCAAATTTCATCAACACGCTCAGAACACTTTAATAACCGGTATTGATCCGCCAACATACGAGCAAAATACTCAGGGCTCACCAACTCTCGGAATGCTTTATCGCTGATTTCACGTCCCAAAATATGAGACAACCGAATTTGGATTTCATTTAACATGGATGACAAACCAATATCGATTCGTGACATCAGGTTATTGTAGACAACATCATCCATTTGAAGCTGATTACTGTTTGAGAATTCCAGGAAAACGTTATTTGATTGCAAAAACAAATTCGAACCAGAGGAGCCTCCTCCTGAAGACAGATCCTTTTCAATTAAACGTTCTTTGAGATTTTCAAAATTGCTCGACACTGCTCCAGATACGAGAGAGACCCAGGTTGGAAAAGCGTCAATAGAGTTGGCCAACGCTCGATGGTATTCGGGATCGCCTGATGCTGACGCATTCAAAGTTAAAAATTTTTTTCCTTGCTGCACAAAATTATCCAGAACTCTGCCTGTAAATCCAACGGCTAACTCATGAATATACTGAAAAACCTGGTCGCACTCCTCACTCGCATGACTCTCACTACAAAGCACCAAGTTTTCGCTGCGCATTTCATAACGATTATTTCGATCTTGTATTTTTGCTAATTTCATTAACGCTTCGAATGCCTCAGGATCGCCATTTATGATTCTAAAACCCGAAGTTAACCCAGCCTGCCAAGCTAATACACCATTTAAAATGTAGCGCTCATCATAATAATCAAACGAAATATTCAACGATTGGCCGCTTAACACATTAGGCATCTGCTGTTTCACGCTCAAACCCAACCCTTCGCGAGAAAAATTCAAGATATCGGCAGAAATCACCTCAACCTCACCAGAAGGCAGCTCAAGATAAGATGGCAACGCCAGTGATCGTCGGACCGCAGTTCGCCCGTTATCAGGTTGTTCAGCTGCATTATTGTGGGGATTACTGCTGTTCAATTTGCATCTCCTGAGATTAAATAACTGGGTTTAAAAAAAATGTCATTAAAACAAAGCCATTAAATGGTTAACAAAATCTATTTCGGACCGCATTTAACCTAATAGATTGTTTTCTATTTACCCAATTATAAACCTGTCTTTAATTGGTTTTTTGTAAACAGTCTGTTTTTTTGTAAACAACTTAATACCTTTCATGCTGCAAGCGCTTAACATGGCACTTAGCTATTAATGACCAGCCGCATTAAAATCATTTAGTCCTGATAAGCCATTGATTTAGAATAAGCAGTCGTCCAACGACTTCCACGAAACATGAAAAGCAGGATTTAAATGAAACTGAGTAAAATCGAAATAAAACCCACAAAATCGGCAAAATTCGGCATTATCTGGTTACATGGCTTAGGTGCAAATGGCCATGATTTTGAAAGCTTGGTGCCTGAACTCAACTTCCCCGACAAAGATCACACCCACTTTATCTTCCCAAATGCCCCTATTCAGCCCGTTACCATCAATCAGGGCATGCGAATGCCATCTTGGTACGACATCTATGCCATCTCCACTGAACGTGATTTCAATCAAGACGACTTAAAACAATCTGCCACGGCCATTCAAGCGTTAATAGCTGAACTGATTAACTCTGGCATTCCCAGCCACAAAATTTTACTCGCGGGTTTTTCTCAAGGGGGCGCAGTAGCCCTTGAAGCAGCTCTTACGTTTGAACAACCACTAGCGGCTCTGTTATGCCTTTCCACCTATTTCGCTACAGAAAAAACCATTCAGAGGAACTCTGAGAACCATGGCCTGTCCATTGAGGTACATCACGGGTTGCAAGACCCAGTGGTACCTGAAGTTTTAGGACAACGGTCTGTTAACGCCTTGAAAGCCATGGGTCACCCCGTGACTTACAAAACTTATGGCATGCCTCACGCTGTTTGCCCACCTCAGGTTAAAGATATCAGTAACTTTATCCAAAGGAGCCTACAGTGACTTTTTACTTACCTTCCATTAAAACACTTTTTTTTGCCCAGTTTTTTATTGCACTATTATTTATCACCTCATCATTGTTTGGAGCATTGACCATGGCATCTGAAACCGGCAAAAAAGAAGAAACTAACAACAAAGAAGAAACGAGCGCCAAAGAAGTCGCCACGTTTGCCGGCGGCTGTTTTTGGTGTATGGAACCCGCTTTTGAAAAACTAGAAGGCGTTCATACAGTGGTATCTGGCTATATGGGCGGCCATACCAAGAACCCAACGTACGAGACCGTCACTTCAGGCAACAGCGGTCATTATGAAGTTGTACAAATTGAATTTGATCCACAAAAAATTTCTTATGACACCTTAATCAGCGTTTTTTGGCAGCAAATCGATCCCACTGATGCCAAAGGCTCTTTTGTTGATCGTGGCGATCAATACCGCTCAGCCATTTTCACTCACTCAGAAACTCAGCAACAAGCGGCCACGCGATCCAAACAAGCGCTGAGTAACAGCGGCAAATTCGACAAACCCATTGCCACAGAAATACTGTCGGCCGACACTTTTTATGTCGCTGAAAATTACCACCAAGATTATTATAAAAACCACGCGTTGCGTTACAAGCTGTACCGCGCCAACTCAGGCCGGGACGACTTCATTAAACAACATTGGCAAGAAGAGCCTCCCAAAACCCAGTCAACTAAAACACAATCAACAAAAACCCATCAAAAAACCTACAAAAACCAGTATTCTGACGACGAACTCAAAGCCAAGCTCACCCCTAAGCAATACGAGGTGACACAAAAAGACGGCACAGAGGCTCCGTTTAAAAACGAATTTTGGGATAATACCGAGCCTGGCATTTATGTTGATGTGGTCAGTGGAGAACCCTTGTTCAGTTCCTTAGATCAATTTAAATCTGGCAGCGGCTGGCCCAGTTTCACCAAACCACTCGAACCCACGTTCATCACGGAAAAAGACGATCATAAATTCTTAATGTCTCGCACAGAGGTACGCAGTAAGCACGCAGACTCTCACCTCGGTCATGTTTTTAACGATGGTCCGGCACCAACCGGCATGCGTTATTGCATCAACTCCGCAGCTTTACGGTTTATTCCTAAAGACAAACTGGTTGATGAAGGTTACGAGCAGTATGTATCGCTCTTTGAATAACTCTTTAAATAAAAAAGCCATCTTTGTAGAAAAAGCAGCTTACTTGCTGGTATGGGTATAAACCCCATCCCATGATTCATCAAACCGGCGACGTTTTTTCAATTGCTGAATGCGATCCAGATACACTTGGTATAACTTTTCTTCAGGGGCTTGTTTCTGCAAAGTAACCAGCCCTTCCTCAGCTTCCAGCCAAGCTTGTTGATAATAAAGCTCTAAACACGCTTCAAACGCCCGAATTTCGTCTAAGGTTTCAGCCAACACATCTCCAACATTGCCAACAGGTTCGAAAACCGTCACAGGTTCTTTTTTTCCTTTCACCCTCAAGCAATCTACTTTTCGATACACGAAATCAATCGCTTTATTTTTAGTGCTCTCACTGACTAGAATTCTTACTCCATAAAATTTTGTCAGGCCTTCCAGCCGAGACCCAAGATTAACAGCATCGCCTAATACGGTATAGGCTCGACGGTAGGTTGACCCCATATCCCCAACATTCATATCGCCCGTATTCAAGCCAATGCCAACATTAATTGGCGGCAACCCAATGTCTCGAAAAGAAACTTGCAATTGATCAACCACCTCCAACATAGTTAACGCCGCACCCACCGCATGATTCGCGTGCTCTTCATCCTCCATGGGAGCCCCCCAAAACGCCATGACCATATCGCCAACGTATTTATCAATGGTGCCTTTGTAGTTAAAAATAACTTCCGTAATCGGCGTAAAGTAACGGTTTAACAAATCTTTTAACTCTTGCGCCGAAAGCGATTCCGACAGACTGGTAAAATCGCGGATATCACTGAACATCACCGTCATGGGCTTGGTTTCACCATCAAAACCATAACTTTCTTCGTTCGCCATCATGGCCTTGATGTGTGCAGATGGTACGTATTGACCAAACATTTTTTGCAGCTGCATTCTTTGTAAACTTTGCCCAATAAAGCAAATCGGTAAATTAATCACACACAAGCCAAGCCACAGGAGCAATAACGACGCCAGAGGCAAATCCACCAATTCATAACGCCATGCGGCAAGATTGCCCCCCACCATCAAGGCCCCTGACCCCAACAGCGTTAATAACAACGTACGAGGCGTTAAATTTGACAAAAACAACGCCAAAAAGCCCACTACCACAATCAAAAACAAGCTGATTTCTTTAGCGATATCTGGACGATAAGGAAATTGGGCATTGCCATCTAAGGTATTAAGGATGGCGTTAATCACATTGGCATGCACTTCAACACCTGGGTATTCTGTCCCCATGGGGGTCGCTCTTAAATCTTCCAACCCCATTGCCGATGTACCCACCAACGCAATAGCGCCTTCTAACTCAGCGGTTGGCAGCTGATCGGGGCGCAAAATAAAATCACTGGCTGAAATGTAAGGATAACTCTTTGCCCCCCCCACGTAAGGGACAAGCACTTGCGCCCTCGCGTCCGTTGGGATGCTATATTGACCAAGCCCTAAGGATTCAACACGTTTTTCATGACCCAAATCAACCGTTGCCAGTGAGATTTCTTCCATCAACCAAAACTGGCGCACTAACTCTAACGCCAAACTTGAGTACAACTGGTTTTGATAACCTAAAACCAGCGGCACCCGCCTAACAATGCCGTCTTTGTCAGGAAAAGAATTAAAAAATCCAGCACTGAGTGCCGAATCCATTAACACAGCAAGGTTAGACGTGTAATTCGGCATCTCATAATAGGTTAACCGCTCCGACGCTAGATTCGTTTGTTCCTTCAAGACCAAAGACGCTGGCAACTTACCCTGCTCGACCCCCACCACATCGTGAAAGACATACCCTAAAATAGTCTCGCCACCCATGGCATCGGAAAACACTTGTTCGGGCTGCCAAATCGCTTGCCAATGCTGAGCAAAAGCGGCCTCAAACTCGGTGAGCTCTTTTCGATTTAACCAAGTGGTCACCGAGTCTTTCTCGGGTTCAGAAAAGACAATATCAAACCCAATCATGGCGACTCCAGCTGAGTAGGCACTTTGCACCAAGTCGGCCATCACCACTCGTGACCAAGGCCACTGCCCCAGCTCAGCCAAACTGCTTTCATCAATATCAATGATGATCACAGGGGTTGAAGCCTGTTTGGCAAAGCGGGCTTGAGCCAGCGGAAACCTTAAGTCATAAATCAAATAATCCAGCCGCTCAATCAAGCTCACTTGATCATTCTCTCGTCCTTGAGCAAACCATAAAATGAGCAACACCCAAGATAATGTCAAAATGCGAGCAACCAGCTGGCTAACTCCACCCTGAAAGAGGAACCTCATCTCAAATCACCGAAAGAATCCACGCCCCATCTCTTGCACCACCAAAAAAGTCGATTAGAATACAGCTGGGTCTTTTTTCGTTGGCTAAACTGAATACTTAAAGCGTCAATTCCCACTGTTTGATTATGAGTGTTCGGGGCTATCAAAATAATATCCTTTAACCACGCAAGGAATGAGTTAACGCGGCTGAATACCACCGCTAGTTATCATTAAAGCAGTTTTATGTCAGAAGAAAATCGCCAAAAGTTCATTGCGCTATTAAAAAAATACCGCCCTATAGACACACTCAGCGATGGTGCCGTCAGTGAATTAGCCACTCAAATATCCGTTACTAAACAACCTGCAAACACCATGTTATTTAAACGCGAGCAGGCTAACCACCACCATTTTTATCTACTGGCCGGCAAAGTGGATTTGGTGGATGAAAAATTTAATATCACCACGATCTCCAGCCAACAGGATGAAGCCTTTAATCCACTCGACAACTCAGATCCACACACGGTTTCTGCCATCACCAAAACACAGGCGCGTATCTTAAAGGTGTCGAAAGACAGGCTGGATTTGGTTTTAACCTGGGATCAAGCGGGTAATTATATGGTGGCTGATTTGAACCCTGGCGTTGACCAAGCGGAACTGGATCGTGACTGGATGTCTTCATTACTGGGTTCTCGATTGTTCCAGCAAATCCCCCCCACCAATTTACAAGAGTTATTTGTAAAATTTACTGAAGTGCCCGTTAAAAAAGGTCATCGCGTGATTACCGAAGGCGACCAAGGGGATACCTTTTACGTCATTCAAAAAGGTGCCGCCCAAGTGCTGCGCACACTTGAAAGCCAAGAACAAAAAGTGCTCGCCACTCTCAGTCCTGGTGAGTACTTTGGTGAAGAAGCCCTGATTGGCAATACGGTTCGCAATGCCTCGGTCGAAATGATCACCGACGGCATTGTCATGCAATTAGGTAAGGAAGATTTTAAAACCCTACTCGAAGAACCCGTTGTTCAATATATAAAAGAACCTGACTTAAAACAGTGGGATATTAAGAATAAAAAGTTTATTCGGCTGGATGTTCGCTTACCGGTTGAAATTTCCCCACAAGACAGAGAAACGCGAACGTTAATTCCGTTATCGGAGCTTAGAAACAAACTCGACACCCTAGACCAAGAAGTCACTTACGCAATCTGCCCAGAAGCCGGTCGCCGAGCCGTACTGGGTGCTTATCTTTTGAATGAATCCGGTTATGATGCTGTGGTTATCAAGGCCCCTCGGTCAAAATAAACGCTCATCACTGTAACAAATAAACTCTATAACAAATAATCACTGCAACCACTCACCACTATGACAACTCGGACAACTCGCCAATATCGACCCAGCGACCAACTCTGTATTAGACTCAACAAACTGCTGACCCGCGATACTAGGCCTTTACGCAGCAATCCAGCCAACCAAGTGGCCGAATACCCTCTAACTGCAGAAGAAAAAAAACACAGCCAAGGGTTAATGCGAGTCGACCACAGCGGTGAAATTTGCGCCCAAGCCCTGTATCTCGGCCAAGCCTTAACAGCCAAATCTCCCGACATCAAACACCATCTACTCAAAGCCGCCGAAGAAGAACGTGATCACTTGATTTGGTGTCAAGAGCGCCTCGATGAGCTAAGCAGTCACAGCAGTCATTTAAACCCTCTATGGTATGCCCTCTCCTATGCACTCGGCGCAACCATGGGTCTGTGTGGTGACAAAATCAGTTTAGGCTTTATTGCCGCAACAGAAGAGCTGGTCGGGGAACACTTACAAGCTCATTTAGAGAGCTTATCCACGAACGATAAAAAGAGCGTCGCGGTCCTAACTCAGATGTTAAGTGACGAAATACAACATGCCGAAGAAGCGTTAGAACAAGGCGGCCAAGCGTTTTCAGAAGAGACCAAAACCCTTATGCGTAAACTGGCTAAGCTGATGACGACAACCAGCTACCACTTCTAAAGGCCACCCACCCTAACGGTCTATTAAGTCTCAACAGCCAATTAAAAAGCATTACGCAATATTGCGGCCATAAAAAATCTCAAGCATTTCGGAGTGCAAACGTGAGCGGACATCTTCGCACTCAGCATCAGACAATGCCTCCGCCCCAGTGCCAAACAAGTAATTATCCAGCTTGAATTCTTTCAACAGCATTTTGGTGTGAAAAATATTTTCTTGATACACGTTCATATCAATCATTTGATACGCCTGACGCGTATCTTCCGATAAAAAGTTTTGAATCGAATTGATCTCGTGATCAATATAGTGCTTTGCACCATCGACATCTCGAGTAAAGCCTCGCACCTTATAATCCACCGTGACAATATCTGAATCAAAGCAATGAATCAGGTAATTCAGCGCCCGCAGCGGAGAAATCAAACCACAGGTCGCCACATCAATATCCACTCTAAACGTACTGATACCATTGTCAGGGTGACTTTCAGGGTAGGTGTGCACTGTCACATGACTTTTATCCAAGTGCATCAATACGGTTTCTGGTAACGGGCCAGGCTCTTCTTTATTTGGCGTAACGCCTTCCACGGGATGCTCGGCTATCACCATAGCCACGCTGGCACCCTGAGGTTCGTAATCTTGGCGCGCAATATGAAGTACATTAGCTCCAATAATGCGCGTCACTTCCGTCAAAATTTGGGTCAAGCGTTCGGCATTATAGAGCTCATCAATGTATTCAATATATTCTTTACGGTGCTGGGGTGCTTTGGCATAACAGATATCATAAATATTAAAACTGAGTGACTTGGTCAAATTATTAAAGCCGTCCAGCTGTATTTTATTGCTATTCATGATTCAGTACCCAACCAAACTCAATTTCTACCCCACCAGTTCAAAACTGTGAGTCACGTTAACACCGGCTTTTCCGAACATAATCGAAGCTGAACAATATTTTTCAGCCGACAGTTCGATCGCTCTCGCCACCTTCTCTTCCATCAGAGGCTTACCTGAAGAAGCATCCCCTTCCACCAAAAAGTGCAAATGGATGCTGGTAAAAACCGCAGGCACAGCATCCGCTCGTTCTGCATTAATTTTGACGCGACAATCCTTAATTGGCTGTCGAGACTTCTCAAGAATCTGAATCACATCATAAGAGGCGCAACCGCCAACACCTAACAACAGCATTTCCATCGGCCGCACCCCAAAATGAGGCTCAGAGCCACCTTCATTTTCAGGCGCAGGACCGGCCATCATCACCTCAACGCCCTGCTGGCCACTGATACCTAAAAACTGCCGACGCCCCTGCCATACCACTTCTGTTTGCATCTGTTTCTCTCTAGCCCAAAAAAGGCGCTTAGGTTAGCATCAAGGCTCACACAAGAAAAGATCATTTTTAAACCAAATTACTATCAATTCGCCTCCCCAAGAAATCAATTCGCCTCCCCAAGAAACTGTGTTGGTCCATAGCCATTCGACTGCAAGTCGGCATTAAATCTCAAATAACACTCTAATCTAATAAGAATCTGTCTCTATCCTCACCCTAAAATCAATAAAGGATGTACAATTAAAAGGTTAAGTTGATTATTTTAAAGGACACCTTCGTGAGTATTAACACGCTAATTCATGACAGCGAGAATTTTTTAAGCCACTGCCATCGACGAAAATACCCCGCCAAAAGCACCATCATCTATGCAGGTGATGACTCCGATGCTCTCTACTATGTCGTTAAGGGCACCGTCACTGTGATGATCGAGGATGAAGAAGGTCGAGAAATGATCATTACCTACCTGAATGAAGGTGATTTTTTTGGCGAGATGGGCCTCTTCGACGAGACAGCCAGCCGAAGCGCTTGGATTAAAGCCAAAACAGAATGCGAAGTGGCAGAGATCAGCTATAAAAAGTTTCGAGAACTGGCTCAAGTAGATGCCGAAATCCTCTTTGCCGTCAGCGCCCAGCTGGCCGGTCGGCTGCGCGCAACGACTCGTAAAGTGGGTGATTTAGCCTTCTTAGACGTAACCGGACGCGTTGCTCACACCCTACTCGATCTTTGCAAACAGCCTGATGCCATGACGCACCCCGATGGCATGCAAATCAAAATCACTCGCCAAGAAATTGGTCGAATTGTGGGCTGCTCTCGCGAAATGGTCGGCCGAGTGCTCAAAACCCTCGAGGATCAAGGGTTGGTTTCGGTAAAAGGCAAAACCATGGTGGTGTTTGGCACACGCTAATCACTCACTTGATCACAAGCTTCACCACTCACATGCTTCACCACAAGGGCAAGGTCAGAGCCGCTTTGAGATACAAGTATTTGGCGGTATCCAGATCGGCACTGTCCGCCATAAACCCAAATCGAAAGAAACGACTGTCAAATCCGACCCCATAAGCACTTGCTTCCACTTCGTATCGCAACCAATAGTGTTGAAAAAAACGCGCTTTGACGTGTGGGAAACCGGCCACTTCCGTGTCTAAATAACCCACCGTGGTGGTTAGCCAGGGCGACACCTGATGATCCACCTGTACCAACACTTGGCTTGGCAGCCGTTGAATAAACGTCTCGTTTCGCACATTGACATCGGATCGCTGCTCTACGATGTCATTTTGTATCTCGGGCAGCGCCGCAGCGGGATCATCTGGATTTTCAGGGTTCAGCGGTGAAAAAAACTGGCCTTCAGAACGCTTTATCACATCTTCAGCAATAAACTGATCCACTACATCCAACCCATCCAGTGCCGCCTGAGTGGCTTCAGCCCGAACGGTAGTCGCAGGGGCATTTTCCCACTCAATACGAGAGTACGCGTCTTTTGCTTCAATACCGAGACGCCAATTCGGGTGGAATTGCCAGCTGAGTTGAATATCCGTGGTAAACCCCTGGCCACTCGGATCTGTTAATTGAACATCATTAAACTCATCAAATTCGTCTTCACGTAGTGCTGGCTTGTAATAATAATAATTAGCGTAAGCCGAAATATTGGACGTTGATACATCATTACGCAACTGGTTGGACGCTTCCTGCAAGGTATCAGCAATGCCAACTAAATCCGCAAAGGTTTGCAAGGCGGATATATCGATACCGGCTGCAAGGGATTCAAACTCATCAACATCAGAAGCGTTAAAATCCCCCTGCTCCACTTGCAGTGCAATGGTGCCATCGTAAAACTGTTCCGAAGCCAGCCAACTTGCTGAAGTAGACAGCATCAATGTGGGTAAAATCTGCCAGCGTTTGCCCAACGTAAAGCCAGTCGAGCGCATATGCTTAGCTTTTAAAGAAATATTATAAGAACGGGACTCATCAATAGTCCGATTATTTTCAATCTGATAATTTAAAAATGCGGTGTCTTCTGAGAAAGACAAGGTGTAATCGTACCGAAACACCTTGGCAATCCACCAGTCTTGGTAGAAAGCGCCAAATTCCGCTTTATCATGCGTCAAGGCTTTTGAACCCGACTCAAGCTCGCCACTGAAATTATCGATAAACCCTTTTATCGACATGGCTTCAGAGTACGTAAGACTCTCTATGTCCGAATACAATTTCCAATCAGCCGACAAAACCAAGCTGGGCAGCATGAAGCCAACTCCCATCAGCCAGCCATAAAAAGGGCGGCCAAAGCCGCCCTTTTTTCTATCAATAGACTCCATTAGGGTTACTGAAACAATGCCCAAGTTGCTAGCTGCAAGGCTTGAGAAGAGCCTGTTACAGTCACTGCACCTAAGCTGGTAATGCTACCAGAAGCAGTGCCATCGACTGTCAAAGCACCAGCCAAACCGGCATCCGTCACAGTAATAACAACAGAAGCCGAACCATTACTAAGCGTATAGGTTTCCGTGTCATTATCATCATCAATTGAAACAGTGCCCGCTAATGAGCGCGTTTCACCGCCACCCGCCAACGAATAGCGCATACCTAAGTCGGTAACGCCTAACGCTGTTCGATCACCGGTTATACGAACAGATAACGTTTCGGTAGCAGCGTCTTTTGACAACTGCTCGCTACTGAGTGTCGCTTTTTGATAAGTGACTGGTACGGATGTGCTGAACACAGCATTATTCACTGTGTAGAAGCTTCCAGTTGTTTCTTCAGGACCTTCTTCAAAGGTTGGAATAGAGCCAGGCTCCGATGCAGTAGTAGTCCCCACCGAAGAAGTACTGGTGGTAAAGCTCAACAAAGCATTAGCCGTGGACCCTTGGTTTTTCGTCACAGTGTCGTTAGTTCGCAAAATTGTGAACAAACCATCAAATTCGAAGCTTGAAAGTACAGTATCTCTAAAGGCTAGATCTCGAGTTAACAAGACATTACCAGCAAAGCTGTACTCAGGCAGTGAAATTGAAAGATCATTACCATCCAAAGTAAACGACGTTGCTTCCATTGACGAAATAGGCGATGACACTGTAGAAGTCGTCCCTAAAGAAATATCATTCGTATTATTATTTCCTAGGTCAATGGCGGCTTCAGTTAGTGTACTTAAGATGGTACCAGTTAATGAAAACGTCGTACTTTCAACCTCTAGTAGGTACTTATTGTTTCCGATCAAAAGATTACTGTCAGTCACTAGATAGCTATTAGTATCAATCGACAAGCTACCCGTTCCCATCGAAAGCGCAGTAAAATCATTTTCAACTAGGTTCGCAGCTTGAGCAAGAGTACAAGAAATAGTTCCCGTACCTGCCGTACAACCCACATCCGTCAGCTCGGAAGTACTTTCTGTGCGAACAGACAAGATCATTTCATTTGCCGCTTCAATCAAGTCCGTTAAATTTTCAATCTCATCAACCACATCAGTCGTTGCGATCGCAAAAATCGTATCCAGATCTTCAAAAATAGTGGTTGTATTATTTTCATTGTCAAAATCAGCAAATGCCGCTGCACCAGAAGTCAACACATTTTCAAGATCGACCGCCAGTTGCCTGGTTTTATCAACTGCGGTTGAGGTGTTATCAATGAACTGAGGCTTGGTTGGGTCGGCTTCTTGGTCGGTTACCGAATTTTTCTCACTGGCAAAGCTTTCAGCTTCGGTCGCCACTTGAGTGAGGTCGGTATCAGAACCCAGTAACGTATTCAATGTTGTGGTCGCATCGGACGTTAATACAGTGCTCAACTCAGTAGCCACCTCTGAAATACCCGTTAATACATCGGCTAAGTCAATCCCACTGTCTGAAGCAATGTTTGTAGCTGTGTCATTCACGTTAAACTCACCATCGGTGAACGCTGCACCGAGGTTGGTCACAACCGCTTCGATAGAGGTATTACTCCCCGTATCAATCAAATCAAATAATGCCGATGATGCCAAAGAAAGCAATGACCCTTTTTTGTCTTCATCCGACCCGACAGATGAGGGGGAAGCTAAGTTAACAGGATCAATAGAAAGCAGCTCAGCACCAAACGCATCGCTGGAACCTTCAAGACCCAATAAGTTATTCAGTACAGCAGCTGTCTCCAAAGTCGCACTTTCAACCTGGGCCGCCGTAATGGCATTACCAGAACCCGCTTGAGAAATGGCGCGTGCTGCTGCCACCTCAGACCAAGGCGTTACGTTCACTTCAACCGTAGTACCCGTAATTGAGGGCACAACAGCGCGCATACTAAAACTGGAACCCAATGATAAAGAGCCTCCAAAAGCCACGCCATTACCACAACCGTCCGGAAAATCACACGTCATGGTGGTGCCGGTTCTTGCAAGCAACTGAACAATCACCGCGCCCGTGGGCTCTGAATCCAGCTCAACCGAATAATCACCGTTCGCATCTGTACATGGGTCGGTGTTACCAACGCTGGTGTACAAAACGGTGGTCTGATCCGCGGCATACACGATACAGTCTGCATTTGCGACCACACCTTTCACTGCCGTACCTGACACCGTCGTAGTCGTAATGGAAGGTGAATCAATGCCTTGCACATGCGAAGTGCCATCTGCACACCCTTGTATTGCAACGGTAGCTACTGCTGCCGTTACCAATCCTATATTTTGCATTAAGTTTTTAAAAGACTTATTCATTGTTAACATTCCTTTGCTCTCTAGCTGTCGTTTGCCTTTAATTCGAAGACATTAAAACTTAATTTCAATACCAGAACGCACGACAAGTGCATTCGCCACATTCTCATTGGTATCACTAAACCCAGCTGCATTACCGCCCGTTAAATCAAATTGATACGCTAAGCCAGCATAAAAATCTAAGTCTTCAGAAGCGGTAAAGTTGATATCAGCTGCCAACAAAACAGAATAGATGTCATCCAGCTCCAGTTTTTGAGTCGACGTTGCGCTGGACGCATAGTTAAAGGTCAAATTAGTATCCGAAGTAAAGTTCTGATAGACCAAGCCAGTCTCGAGAGTCAAATTAATGCCTTGGGGCAAAGCGTGTTCGCGTAACAGCGAAACCCCCAGCTGAACAATTTGAGCATCGCCACTTAACGCACCTGAAGCCGCATTACCTCCGGTTATGGTTTGTGTGTCTTCATTGGCATCCCAATCACTGACCCCCAACGACAAGCCATAACGGTATTCCTTAGGTAACCCCTCAGCGGGCATCAATAACTGCCCCTGAAAACCCAATCCGCCGTCCCAGTTGTCGTCGGATCTTGGCAGACTCCAATTCAAACTGGTACGAGCGTGAGTGGGTTTAAATTTGTATGAACCCTCTTCTGCCAACGCAGACCCAGCAGCTCCTATTAAAGAGCTTGCTGCAACAAAAGAACCTATTTTTAATATTGATTGAAAGCGCATCAGGGTTGCTCCTTAACTGTGATGACTGACTTTAAAAATTCAACGCCTTTCTAAAAACCAATACGCACTTAAAGGAAAGCCAACGAAAACTAAAGAAACAACTGAATACTTTATAAACTAAAAATGACTGGCATTTCCGTTTCAAGCACGTACCGATTGACAGAAATCTGCTCGAACTGATTCAAGTGTAGAAGTCATTATTAGGATTGCCAGTAAAGGCAGTAAGGAATCGATAAAAATCTGCCCCATAGGTTGCTCAAACTCCCTTATAATATCGACATGCAAACGTTACCTTAGGAGTTAGTAGAACGATGGATGTATTTGAAACGATAAAAGCCAGACGCGCGGTGAAACACTTTGACCCCGAGCACGAATTAAGCGCTGAAGAAACACAAACCATTTTTGACATGGCATTACAATCACCGACCTCCTTTAATATTCAACACTGGCGTTTTGTTCATGTGACTCATCCGGAAACCCGACAAGCCATCCGAGCGGCGGCTTGGGATCAAGCGCAAATCACCGAAGCCTCCATGCTTTTAGTGCTTTGCGCAGACCTTAACGCCTGGGATAAAAACCCCGAGCGTTATTGGCAAAATGCGCCAAGAGAAGCTCAAGATATCTTGGTACCCATGATCAAACCCTTTTATAAAGACAAAACAGAATTGCAACGCGATGAAGCCATGCGCTCCGTAGGAATCGCCGCTCAATCCATTATGCTGACGGCTAAAGGATTGGGGTATGACAGCTGTCCCATGATTGGTTTTGATCAAAATGCCGTGGCCGAAATTATTAAGCTACCCAGTGATCACACCATTGGCATGATCATTACCATTGGTAAAGGCATCAAACCAGCCTGGCCTAAACCTGGCCAGCTTGAACAAAAAGCCGTGGTGATCGAAAACACTTTCAGCTAGCAAAATGAGCGTACTTTCATAGTGGCATTTTTTGAAGAGCTTCTGATACTGCTCACCGGCGCTCTGTTATTGAGCATCACCCTGCTCAGATTCAATATTCCCACGTTAGTCGCTTATATTTGTGTCGGGGCCGCCGTTGGCCCCTTTGCCCTTAATTGGGTCTCGGATCCCAGTGCGTTTAGTTTTCTTGCCGAGTTTGGTGTGGTTTTTTTACTCTTTGCTTTAGGCCTGGAGTTTTCCGGTGAAAAGCTTTGGAAATTACGCAAAACCGTTTTTGGGGTGGGGGGGGTTCAGGTCGGTGCTTGCTGCCTCATTTTTACCGCTGCCGTCTATTTATGGGGCACCCATTTAGAAAGTGCCATCTTGATTGCAGGCGCACTGGCCCTTTCTTCAACAGCCATCGTCAGCAAAGAGCTTACGCAAAGCAAACAACTGCAAACCAAAGCGGGCCACCTTTCAATCAGCGTTTTATTGTTTCAAGATTTAGCCGCTGTGGTTTTCTTAATTTTAATCCCTGTCTTTTCAGGTCAAGGGGATATGCCTTTGGTTCAAAGCCTTGGATTGGCCCTAGGCAAAGGCATTATTTTGTTTGTGCTACTGCTCAGCATTGGTCAATGGGTTTTGCCCTTCGTTTATAAAGAAGTCGCAAGAGACGGATCTGATGAGATCTTTGTTTTAAGTACCTTAGTCATTTGCCTCCTATCGGCTTGGCTAACGCACTCCTTCCACTTATCCATGGCATTAGGCAGTTTTATCATCGGCATGATGCTCGGCGAAAGTCCATTTAAACAACAAATTGAAATCGACATTCGACCTTTCAAACATATTTTGCTGAGTTTATTTTTCATGACCATCGGCATGAACATTGATTTAACCCTAATTCCTGAGTTTTGGCTCCGCTTGCTGCTGTTTACTGGCGCCTTGCTTGTTATTAAAACCATTGCCGTCGCCAGCGTTGTGCTTTGGCTTAAAACCCCAGCCAATGATGCGATCAAAGTGGGCCTTTACCTCTCCCAAGCGGGTGAGTTTGGCATTGCATTAATTACCCTTGCAAAAATGCACAATATTTTGCCCAGTGATCAAGCCTCTTTCATTATTTTGATTGCGGTATTTTCCATGATGCTCAGCCCCTGGATCATGCAACACTCCAACAAAATTACAAACGCGTTGCAACGTCGCTCGCCACTTTGAAACCTAAGTACTTGCAAGCATAACAACACGCACCAATATAGCGCGCGGATAATAAAACGCTAGAAACGCAGATCTTGGCATAGACAACTCTTTCTTTATAAGAAAACAGTCCTAAAACCTTCTCTTTTTTTCCAAAAAACAAACACTGCTCTTTTAAGATAAGGCTTCTTATTCTTGTTGTTCTGAGCACTGCTTGTTTTGGGTGCTCGTTGTTTTGGATGCTAGTTGTTCTGGGAGGATACCGTGATGAAAAACAAACTACTGACTATATTCGGTTCATCTGAAGGCCATACATCGAAAATCGCACACCACATAGACCAGCAAGCCCGCAATCTTGGTTACCACTCTGAGCTTTTAAATGTTCAGCCTTTCAAAGAGGTCAGTCATCTGGCGAATAAAATCCGCCATGCTGACATGATCATTATTGGCGCTTCCATTCATTTAGGGCAACACCAAAGCAAAATAAAGCACCTCGTCGAAGAGCACTTGCATTTGTTGCAATCGAAACCCACTGTCTTTTTCTCGGTGAGCCTCATGGCCGCAAGCCCTTTATCTGAAGACCAGAACTTAGCTCGAAAACAAGCCTTTGGCTTTGCGCATACTCATGGCTGGCAACCCAATCAGATTTGGACCATCGCCGGTGCCCTACTCTATACCCACTACAATTGGTTAACCCGTATCATCATGAAATGGCAAGTCGGCAAACATGACGGAGACACCGACACTTCACGAGATTATGTTTACACCGACTGGACAGATTTAGAATACAAACTCAAACGTTTTCTGTACCGTTCAGAAGGGCTGGCACCAATCAGCCATCATTTGGGTCAGCAACTGCAAATTGCCTAGTGTGTTCCTGCCCTTCACAACTTAGTGCTTTACACCTAAAGGGCAGTTAAGTGCTTTAAATAATCTTGAGATTTCTTAACATAAATCTCAGCACTCTTTTTGAGCTGAGCAATCTCAGAGGCTTTGAGTTCTCGCACCACTTTCCCAGGACTGCCCAGCACTAAAGTTCCATCGGGCACCTGACACCCCTCTGTTACCAAACTATTAGCACCGATAATGCAATGCTTTCCAATGACAGCGCCATTTAAGATGGTAGCGTGCATACCTATTAAACTTCCAGCGCCCACCGAGCAGCCATGTAACATCGCCAAATGCCCGACCGTCACATCAGCCGACAATGTCAGCGGGAACCCTGGATCCGTATGCAACACAGCGCCATCTTGAACATTGGATCGCTCACCCACACTAATGCAATCATTATCCCCTCTAAGCACGGCATTAAACCAAATACTTGATTCATCGCTCAGCACAACATTACCAATGACTGAGGCACTTGGAGCCACAAAAATACCTTTTCCATTAATGTTTGGTTGTACTCCGTTTAACTCAAATTGCATAAACTCTCCCAAAAACACCGGCGTAAACTCACTTAGTTACATTATCAAACTGCATGCTCTTGATTTCCATCGTTTATTTCTTTGCACCTCACACAAGGGTTTACAAACCAATAAAGGGGCATTACAAAAGTCTCCTGAGAAGTTGCTTAATACCTTCTCAATATGAGCATTTCCCTCTCCCATATTGCCGCCAAAGCCGATAGAATAACCACATATTTAAGAGAAAGAGAGGAAAGCTTATGAAGTCAGATGTATCAAAGCCAGAAAAGGCGTCTACTAAGCGTAATAATCAACAGGACCTCCCTGACTTCAACACGTTAGTTAAAATGGCCTCTGAAGACCCTGAAGGTTTAGAAAAGCTCCGCAGAGAAATGGCTGAAAACCTTATTAATCAAGCGCCTAAAGATACACAAAGAAAGTTACGAGGCTTACAGTTTAAAATCGACATGGAAAGAAGACGAGCCAAAACACCAATGGCAGCCTGCATTAAAATGTCAGAGATGATGCAATCGTCTTTTATTGAGCTAAGAAATGCACTTAACGAGGTCAGTCAATTGAAAAACAAAGTGACCCCTAAAATTGTCAAAGACAAGCAAGCGCCTATTACAGCTCCAAAACAGAACAATCACAGCACAACGAACGCTAAAGAACTGTCAGCAACGGTTATTCCGTTTCCCGTCTAGCAAATCTCCTCGTTTTTTGTTTGAATAAGGCGAAGTAACTCTTTTAACTTCGCCTTTTTTTTACTTCATTTTTCTTTAACTGCATTTTTTATACTTAAACCCCATGAAATTTTGTAGCCAATGCGGCAGCAAACAAATCTTTTTCACTGTCCCCGCGGGGGATAACCGTGAAAGACACGTCTGCCAAGATTGCGATGTCATTTTTTACGAAAATCCGAGGATTATTTGCGGTTGCATAGCCACATTTGAAGACAAAGTATTGCTCTGCAAAAGAGCCATTGAGCCCAAATACGGCCTTTGGACCCTACCGGCCGGGTTTATGGAAAACCAAGAAACAACCGAAGAAGCCGCCATTCGAGAGACACTCGAAGAAACCACTAATCATGTCACCGTTTCCAATTTGTATACAGTCCTTAATGTTCCTGAGATTAACCAAGTTTACTTTTTTTTTCGTGCCGATATTAAAACCCCAAGCTTTGAGCCCACCTCGGAAAGCTCTGAAGTGAAACTGTTCACAGAAGATGAGATACCTTGGTCACAATTGGCTTTTGGTAGCGTGACTCATACCTTGACGCAGTTTTTCCAAGACCGACAAAATGCGCACTACCCCATACATGTCGCAACACTTCGAAAAAATCAAAATGCCAACTAAGAACAAATTTTGACGTGAAACACCCCACAAATTGTCAATAATTGATTTTTTTTGCGCAGAAGACCAAAACCCCACTGCTATAGTATTGAGTAAGTGGCTCAGCAATGATCAGATACTCATTACTGATGCCATGAAGCTGATGGCGGCCGGAGGGTTGCGGACCACTGGGGAGAAAAAAATGAACAATAAGACAATAATTCAAGAAAACACTGAGGTCCGCAATGCTCCGGTACTCATCAACAGCATTGAAGAACATGCCGTGTTACATCAAAAAATATCGGAAGAAATTACGGCTTTAGAAAAGGTCCTACAAACCGAGAACGACCGCCTGGATCCTAGCATTGAGCTACTGAGCCCAACACTCAGATCCGTCATCAGAAGTCGAAAAAAAATGCTGCTCAATTTAAACGAATTTCACAATATCAACCAAAGCGCTTCTTGAGACGTTTTACACAGGAAATCTGGAAAAAATCTCTAACCTATTCACTGCTTTGCTTTTCTCCTGTGAATACATCCGACATATTGCTGGGTAAACCTTCATCTTTGTTCCCAGAACGGAAGAAATTGCCCTGGTTGTCAATATCAAATTGCAACGTTCGCACACTTTGATACTTCTCTTGTGTAATCGCTTTTGCAGACCCACTTTCACGGACGATATTGGGCCTTAGGAAAACCAGCAAGTTACGCTTGACGTTTACGCGGCTACGACTTTTGAACAAGTGCCCTAATAACGGGATATCACCCAGTACCGGCACTTTTTGCTCTGATTCAGTAATATCATCCTGAATTAAACCACCTAATACAATGGTTTCAGAATCATCGGCCAAAATTGTGGTTTTAATCGAGCGCTTGTTGGTAATCAAGTCCGCCGACTGAATGGCTTCAGAGGTGGGTACTACCGACGAAACCTCCTGCTCCACTTGCAAACGAATGACATCCCCATCGTTGATTTGAGGCACCACTCTTAACGTTAACCCAACGTCTTCTCGAGAAATGGTTTGAAACGGATTACTGATGCCATCCGTCGTCGAAGTACTGCTCCCGGTAATAAAGGGGACGTTTTGACCAACAATAATCTCCGCTTCTTGGTTATCCAGAGTCATAATACTGGGCGTTGATAATAAATTGGCATTCGTTGTGTTCGCCAATGCTTGAAGAAGACCACCATATCCTTGATCTCCAGCCCCGTTGGTATCACCACCCGCTAGGGTTATACCATTGGCTAAACCTGCTGGCGTACCACCTTGTATCGCCGAAATGACCGAATTTAAGTCCGTGCCTAGGTTGGAAAAATTCACCCCCCCTACCGCATTGCCTTGATCCAAGCTAGCCCACTGAATACCTAAGGCATTGCTCACATCACCTGATACTTCGACAATGGCAGCCTCAATCAAAACCTGAGCCCGACGAACATCTAACTGACTGACAATGTCTTCAATTTCAGACATTTGCGAAGGGTCAGCTCGAACGACTAAAGCATTTAATGTTTCATCCGGCTGTATGTTTAACTCGCTCGCTGAGCTTTTGTTATTGTTCTTACCACCTGAATTTGCCGCTTTATCGGTCACTAAGTTTTTCAGTAATTCAGCGACCTTGACGGCTTCGGCGTGATTCAAATGAATGACCTTTGTCGCCCCGGTATATTGAGAAGGCCTATCCAATTCAGCCACTAGCGTTCTAACACGTGCTCGAGCTGATTTTTCCCCTTTAACAATCAAACGGTTAGTTCGCTCTTCAGCGACGACCGTTACTCGTCCCGACATTTTATTGGAAGCTCCCTTTTTACCGGTTTGCACAGGCTCTAAATTTTCGAGCAGTCGCACCACATCGCCCACCCAAGCATCTTTAAGTTGAATAACTTCCAGCTCTTCACTGCCAGATTTATCCAAACTATCAACAATATCCATGATACGCTTCAGATTGGCAGAATGGTCAGTCACGATCAGCGCATTGGCAGAAGCGACACCTGCCAAATGGCCATACTGTGGGATCAACGGCCGTAAAATGGGCACTAATTCAATAGCGGATGCATTTTTAATGGGCACGACACAGGTCACCATTTCATCGCTTTGCACATTGCGGCATTTACGAATGCTGTCTTGTTTAGCGGATGTACTGGGTACCAGTTTGGTCACTCGGCCACTGGGAACAGCCGCATAGCCATGGACATTCAATACAGACAGAAAAAGATTATAAATTTCATCAGCCGTCATCGGCGCCTTCGACACCACCGTGACTTTACCTTTTACCCGGGGATCAACAACAAAGCTTTTGCCTGTAATATCAGATACTTGGCTTACAAAAGCACGAATATCCGCTTCTTTTAGATTAACTGTCCATGAATCGTGATTATCAGCGATAGCATTCACAACCCCAAAAGTCATGAGCATCCCTAAAAGCATCGCTTTAAGACGACGAGACACTTTACACACGCATTTGTTAAACATTATTCGATTATGATTCACTGTGACAAACCTTAGTTTTTTAAATTTGTTTTCCTCGAGACACTATAGAGCCCATTTGACGTTAATAAAGTAGTGTCTTTTTAGTATTTATACTACATCTGTATATAAAAATATCACCCAACCCAAATCTGACAGACAAAGCTGCACTAAAAACTTACATTTTGATACCTTCAGGCACTTTCACATTGACCTTGAATCGACGGTTTTTTCGCTCAACTTCTACCTCAAGCTTTTGGCTTTGACTCAATTGCTTTATTAAATTTGGATCACCGGCCAGTTGCCCTGCAGGGTAGCCTCCAACAGATATCAAGACATCCCCAGGGCGTAAGCCCAATAGTTGCCGCAACTGAGACGGAGTACGGTTGGTCACTTTAACATGGCTGCCAGAATCACTCTCCACAAAATCCAAACCCAGATTCGAAAGGGTTTCTTCCTTATTATTTTGTAAGTCTTTATGCATGGCATTAACCAGATCGCCTGGGGACACATCCTCCTGCTCCAACAAAGGAATTAAACTCCCTTCACTATTTCCTGCATCTCGCCTGATGGCCGAAACAACCGCCGGGTTTTCTTGAGTTGCTTTTTGACCCGCCCCTGACGTCGGAACAATATTTACGTTTGATGACTGACTGCCTGGGAAATAAAGGGTTTCTAACCTGCCTGAACGACGCAACACAACACGATCAGCATAAACGGCTTCTAGTCTAGCATTCCCTGGAATAGCATCACTGATTCGATACAGTTTGCCAGCACTTCCTTTTTCACTGATCACCGCCGTTGAGTCCGCAGGATCTTCCGCCATGAACACGCCGACTAACTCGATTTTCAAACGCGTGACTGGCGCCACCTTAGGTTTCTCGGGAGCTTTTCGTTTTGGAGCCGGACTGGCTTGATACTTTCCAAACAGGTGCCAGCCCATCATTTCATTGATATCAACACTCGTTTTAGCAGACGTTGAGGCCGTTAACGATGTTAAACCCGTATGTTGATCCATCTGAGGCGCTAACAGAGAGCTTGGCATCACTAAAAACCAAGTAAATGAAGCCAACAAGTAACTCACTCCTAAAACAACGGGGTAACTTCCAAGCGCCAGGGCACTGTTCAACCCACTTTCAATCTGCTTTGAAGAAATTGCCAATGTTAAATACCCATCTCTTAATTCACATACATCACTTATTCAAGTAGCCTGATTCATGGTGATTAGAAACCGCATTACCAAACACCTAAAGACGCTTCCAATATCGTCTCAGTTGGATTTGGCACAGGACCCGACTCCCCAGTAACTTCTAACAAATAGGTGTATACTTGAACATCAGCTTGCCCATCCCCCTTCAAGCGTACCTCAGCAACCGGCTGATCAGGGTTCGACTGGGGTGCCGAAACCAATTTTATCTGTCCTTCATCAAACGACAGCTGCCCCAGCATATCAGGCAATACATACTTAGCTCGATTGCTCATTAACTGAATGTCACCCTTAGCCAACATCATTTTGCCAGTAGCCGACAAAAACTGGCTTTCGTTGACATCAAACCCCAAACCTAGCCGTGAGAGGCCGAGCGGACTGGCCACTTTGACACCAGCACTTTTTAACCCGGTATTAATAACAGCAGCTGAAATGATTCCTGACAACTCGTAGACGGACAGTTCGCCAAAACTCAGATCAACCTGCCCTGACAGATTTGTCCCAACCCCAGTCAATTGAAGATTCAAGCTGACAGTACCTAAAACCAGGGATGCCGGCCGAATTCTCCACACTACCTCGAACACTTCCTTGCCAAACAAATGGCTTCTTAAACCTGCGCCGCCAGACCACACCGTACCTTTGGGCTCAACCAGCTCAACGACGTTTTGGGGAAGCGTAGAAGCAATGTGTTGCGCCACCCATGCCGCGGGCAAGCGCACCAACAAGAACAGAAAATAACCAAGAAAGGCCACCAACAGCAGCTTTTTCCAACTCAACACGCACTCCTTGCCGCAAACTCTTAAATAAGCCCTTTAAAGCACCCAGATAACACACTTTTAAAACCGCTCAAGGCCTTACTCTCCCCTCTCTATTATATGCCATATTAAAAAAACCGGTTTCTGTTTCGTTAGTATAGAAGCCTGTCGATGACAGACGCTTTGCAGCCGCCATTAAAAATAGCTAAACTCAGCAAAATCATCGGCATAGCTTCATTCTCATTGGCATAGCCCTATTTTTATCATTGTTTTCTTAAAAGGACTTGGCATGACGTTTTGCAACCTCCGAAACACCTTCAAGCGGCTCAGAAACACTCTTGTTATCAGCGTACTTGGCATCATGCCTTCGTTATCATCTGCAGAACTATTAGACTTTTACGTCAACAACAGCACCGTTTACGGCCAGTTTTTAGGGCACTCTTTTGAGCGACCAGAACTCTCCTTTTTTGCAGGCATTCTGCATGACGAAGATGAAAACCAAATGCTGGAGCTCGGTTTTTTCTTAACCGAGCCGATTGAGGACGAACGCAACTACCGCCCCTGGGCCAAAATCGGGATGAAAGCCTTAGGCTTTGAAACAGAAAACGATAACGAAGGTGGCGCACTGGCACCAGGTGGTATTTTGTCTTTTTATATCCCAGGCATTCCCAGGCTGTACCTGGATACGTCGGCTTTCTTTGCACCCAGAGTGTTGTCTTTTGGCGATGCTGAAGATTATTTCGAAGTCTCAGTGCGCCTTACTTACCAAATCATGACCGCCGCTGATTTGTACTTTGGCTACCGCAACATTGATGTCAGCCTGGACAGAGTCAAAGACGTTCGCCTTGATGACGCCTTTCATGTTGGCACTACGTTCAGATTTTAAAGGTTCAGATTTTAAAGCCAGGCAGATTTTAAGAGCAGGGATTTTTAGAAAGCGCTAAAGCCCGAATGGCTTTTACCAAAATAGGCAAAGGCGTTCCCTGCTCAAAACACTCAATAGCATTGGCTTTCATTGCTTGCACAGCCGTTTTTATCTCATGATCTGGCGCAATAACAATAGTAGGGACGCGTACAGGCCCTTGGTGCAACAACTCTAAAAATCGCACTCCATCACCTTGATCGGAAAGCGTCGCCGACAAGACCAAGCACTGCACTGATTCCACAGAGGCTTGAGACATAAACACCTGACAAGAATCAAATGCCTCTACATACAACCGTGAGCCTGCCAGCTGCTTTTCCAGCTCAGATCGAAAGACCAAATCGCCCAGAATTAAACACACTCGAGGCAGCCTTTGCTGTTCCGCTTGATGCCCCCTTTGCGATTGAGAATGATGTACCGATTGCGTTGATTTCATAATAAAAGCTGATGCTCTGCGACCATGAACAGCCTAACCTGAGTAGGCTCTTAATAATCACTGTATCACCGAAGCGCAGATTGCAGGCATACGGAATTACACCTACTGAAAAGGCAGCACCCGCTTTACCAAATCCGGCAAGGTACGAACCCCCATTTTTTCCATCACTCGAGCGCGATGAATCTCTACCGTTCTAGGGCTTATATTTAATTCAATAGCAATCACTTTATTGGCCGCACCATCCATTAAATACCCCAGCACTTCACGTTCACGAGGCGTTAATGAGTCCAGCTGCGCTTTTACATTGGCATCCTGCTTGGCCTGCGCCGACTCGGCATCGACCCGATCGAGCGCTTTCTGGACGCAGTCTAACAGATCCTGATCACGAAACGGTTTTGGCAGAAAATCAACTGCACCGAGTTTCATCGCTTCAACCGCCATCGGAATATCGCCATGGCCACTGATAAAAACAATCGGTAATTGGTGATTGAGTTCCACCAAACGTTTTTGCAATTCCATACCACTCATGCCTGGCATGCGCACATCCAACAACAAACACCCTGGACTCTGGTCATAACGATCCAAAAAATCCTGACCCGAATGATAGACCCGTGTTTCAAGCCCCATCGACGTTAGCAAGACATCTAAGGAATCACACACCGCCTCATCATCATCAACAATAAATACTTTTTTCATAACTTCTCACTTAAGCAAATGCCACTGACTTAAATCATTTCACTCAATTAAACAATCAACACACAAGCTGTATTCAACCTCCTAATCAGAATAGCGCAGCGTTTAATGATAATAGGGCAACGTAAAATGAAACTCAGCTCCGCTACCCTTTTCAGGGGCTTGATACCAAAGCTCCCCCCCGTGCGCTCGAATGATTGAACGACTGACACACAATCCAATTCCCATCCCTGACGACTTTGTGGTCTGAAAAGGATGAAACAAACGGTCTTTGATAGACTCATCCACACCAAGACCACAATCCGATACCACCACTTCCAGGTGCGTATTGTCATGATCAAACACCTGAATAGCCAAGGGGTGCTGCTCCGAAAACACCTGCATACCTAACGCACCTACCGACTCACCGTTTAATGCTTTTAACGCCTCGGTCGCATCCACCCCATTGCGAATTAGGTTTAACAAAACTTGCTGAATCTGAACCGCGTCGGCTAATACCGGCAACAAAGATTTTGAAACAGACAGCGTCAGAGGATACTCCAACAAACGCGTGTCGGTTCGTGCCAGCGCCAAGGTATCTTCCAACAAAGCTGAACAATCCACTGACTCAAAGCCTTCTTCTTGTTTTTTAACAAAACGACGCAGTTTTTTGATCACATCACTGGCCCGAAGAGCTTGTGCATCAATTTTTTCTAAAACATCCAGCACTTTATCGAGATTCTGGTCACCTCTCAGCATCAATCGGCGACAAGCCTGAGCGTAACTGGCAATCGCCGTTAAAGGCTGGTTCACCTCATGCGCAATACCAGCCGCCATTTCTCCCATCGTACTTAGGCGCGTGACATGCGCCAACTGTTCACGGTTTTCCTTAGCGTCCTCCTCGGCTTGTACGGTTTGACTGATGTCTCTGATGATCCCTATATACCCTACCGAATCGTCTTCATGCTTGATTTCACCGACCGACAGCTCGATAGGAAATCGCGCTCCATCCTTTTTTAAACCCGCCACTCGTCGGCCAATACCAATGATTTTACGCTCACCCGTCGTTTGATAGTGCGCAATATAAGCATCATGATCTTTGGCAAACGGGTTGGGCATCAAACACTTCACATTTCGGCCCATCACATCATTGACCGAATACCCAAACATACGTTCTGCCGCTCGATTAAACGACGTAATACGCCCACGTAGGTCAATCGTCACAATGCCATCCACTGCGGCGGTGAGCAGCGCTTGCAAGGTTTCCGATTGAAAAAAAGCCACTGCATCAGGCATAAAAACTCCAATAAAACATCAATGATACGCAATAAACCCTTTTTGTCAGGAATGTTACCTACAAACACTGACACGATTCCGCATATTACCTGAAAACGAGTTCAGCTATGTTTTCAATCAAGCTGGCTGAAATCAAATGAGATCGACTGGCATAACACAATTTATCGCCAGCAACAGTCGATCGTCCAAATCACACGACCGCTTTAAAAACAAAAGGAGCCAGCAGCGTGAATCATACCGCTGAACCCGTTACTAACCCAACCCCGTCAACACCACCGCCTCTTTATCACGACAAAGTGGTTGCCCAATTCGCCATTATGACGCTGGTGTGGGGCATCGTTGGTATGGCCGTCGGGGTGTTGATTGCGGCACAACTGGCTTGGCCGGTACTGAATTTTGACTTGCCTTGGCTGACTTTTTCAAGGTTACGTCCCTTACACACCAACGCGGTCATCTTCGCCTTTGGCGGCTGCGCCCTGTTTTCGACGTCTTACTACATTGTCCAGCGCACCTGCAAAACCTCTCTGGCCTTTCCCAAGCTAGCGGCGTTTACCTTTTGGGGTTGGCAAACCGTGATTGTGTTAGCCGCCATCACGCTACCGCTCGGCATCACCCAAAGTAAAGAATACGCTGAATTGGAGTGGCCAATTGATTTGCTGATTGCCGTGGTCTGGGTCGCTTATGGAGTGGTGTTTTTTGGCACCATCATCAAACGAAAAATCCAACACATCTATGTTGCGAATTGGTTTTTCGCGGCTTTTGTTATAACGGTAGCCGTCTTACACATCGTCAATAACCTAGCCATTCCCGTTAGTTTGACCAAATCTTACATTGTGTATTCCGGTGTCGTCGATGCCATGGTGCAATGGTGGTACGCCCACAACGCGGTGGGTTTTTTCTTAACCGCCGGCTTTCTTGGCATGATGTACTATTTTGTACCCAAGCAAGCCAATCGACCTGTGTATTCGTATCGATTATCGATCGTGCATTTTTGGGCCTTGATTTCCATTTATATGTGGGCTGGCCCGCACCACCTTCTCTATACCGCACTGCCCAACTGGGTGCAGTCGTTAGGCATGGTCTTTTCACTGATGTTAATCGCGCCTTCTTGGGGAGGCATGATTAACGGCATCATGACGCTCTCAGGTGCATGGCACAAACTCCGCACGGATCCCATTTTAAAATTCATGATCGTCTCTTTATCGTTTTACGGCATGTCCACCTTTGAAGGCCCCATGATGTCGATCAAAACCGTGAATGCCTTATCTCATTACACCGACTGGACCATTGGCCATGTTCACTCAGGCGCTTTAGGCTGGGTCGCGTTTATTACGATCGGCTGTTTGTATGCCTTAATTCCAAAAGTATTTAACAAGCCTGGGTTATACAGCACCAAACTGGTTGATGTGCACTTTTGGATCTCAACCATTGGCGTCGTGCTCTACATCGCGGCCATGTGGATTGCTGGTGTTATGCAAGGCTTGATGTGGCGAGCCCTTAATGACGATGGCACCCTCACGTACAGCTTTATCGAATCCATTCATGCGTCTTATCCCTACTACGTGATTCGCTGGTTCGGCGGCTTTCTGTTCTTAGCTGGCATGTTCGTGATGGCTTACAACATCATCCGCACCCTCTGGTTGCCAGCAGATAACCACACACCAGCCATCATCACCAAAGACACCTATTCAAAAGGAACTCCAAATGCAGCATGAAACACTGGAAAAAAACATTGGTTGGATGGGCGTATTGGTATTCATTGTCATCAGCTTTGCCGGTTTAACCGAAATCGTCCCTCTATTTTTTCAAACCCAAGTCACCGAAGCCGCACCGGGCGTCAAGCCCTACACGCCTTTGGAGCTCGCCGGACGAGACGTCTATGTACGTGAAGGTTGCTACAACTGTCATTCACAAATGATCCGCCCTTTTATTTCTGAAACCGAACGCTACGGCAATTATTCCGTGGCCGGAGAGTTTGTATATGATCACCCGTTTCAATGGGGATCCAAGCGCACCGGACCAGACCTCGCTCGAGTCGGTGGCAAGTATTCGGATGAGTGGCATCGCGCCCACTTGATCAAGCCACAATTGCTGGTACCCGAATCCAATATGCCAGGATTCCCATGGTTGGCGGAAAACCTGATCGATCCAGAGCTCTTGGTGAAAAAAATTGAGGCCATGCAATTTCTGGGAGTGCCCTATCCAGACAGCACCAAAGACGAAGCCATGAGCTTAACGAACACAACCGAAATGGACGCCATCATTGCGTATCTGCAAATGCTAGGCACTCAGTTAACGGCTGAAGATTTGATTGCAACAGACCCCAACCCATCTGATAAAGGGTAATTCAAAATGGAAACACTGAACCCAATTGTACACGGTGTCATGGTCGCCATGATGATCGGCCTCTTTCTCGGCATTTGTCGCTGGGCCTGGTCCAGTCAACGTAAAGAGACGTTTAGTCATGCGGCTCAAATCCCGCTAGAAGATGACAGCCCCGTAGAAGAACACTCTAAAACCACCAGTACAACAGCGGAAAAAAACGCTCATGAGTAACACACTGAATATTTACATCATTGCCTTGGTTTTGCTGAACATTTTAGGCTGCGCTTATTTTTTATATGCCACCGCCAAGCAACCCAAAAAAGAGCGCGACACCAAAACCACAGGCCATGTCTGGGACGATGATCTTACCGAGCTGAACAACCCCTTACCTCGCTGGTGGCTCGGCTTGTTTTACCTCTCTATTGTATTTGCCATAGCTTATCTGGTGCTTTACCCCGGGTTAGGCAAGTTTGCAGGGCAGCTGGACTGGAGTCAGGAGCAAGCCTACCTAGATGAAAAAAGTGATTTCAATAAAAACCACGCCGCGCTGTACGAGCAATACAGCCATCAAAGTTTTTCAGAATTACAAAACAGCGAAGCAGCCATGGCCACCGCACACAATCTTTTTTCGAGCCATTGTGCGGGCTGTCACGGCTCCGATGGCAAAGGCACCCTGGGGTACCCCAACTTAACCGATGACGATTGGCTTTATGGCAACAGCCCCGAGCACATTCAAATCTCCATTCAAGTAGGGCGTCGCGGCAACATGCCCAGCTTTGAAGCCGCCTTAGATGACGCTGAACTCAACGACCTCACCAATTATTTGCTCAGTTTCAGTGGTCGGGCCGGATTCCAAACGCAATCTATCCATCAAGGACGAGCGCTGTTCCAACAAAACTGCAGTGTGTGTCATGGCAATGATGCCAAAGGTAACCCGGCTTTTGGTGCTCCAAATCTGACGGATGCCACCTGGTTATACGGCAGTACGCCTGAGCAAATCAAAGAATCCCTCCTAAAAGGTCGAATGGGAAACATGCCGGCACATCAGAGCATTTTATCTGAAGAAAAAATCCGCTTATTTACAGCCTATGTGCTGTTTTTAGTTGAGTAATCTTAGCTTTGCTGAACGTGATTTGTGTTTTGCCTTATCGAGTGTTTCTGATCAGTTTGCTTCCGCTTTCTCTCAACTACTTGTGCGGGTTCTCATTTTAATGTTTTACAACCGAGTCGAGTTAGTGTTGTTCGAAGACGACTCAGAAGGGAACTCATCGTATGTATATGGATGGTCGCCATAAAATTCAGCGCAAACATCGTAGGGTGTATCATCTTGGCAATCACCATTGACATCGAATGGTGGATAAAACGGTTCATGTAAACCATGGTATTCCAACGCATCGTCACCAAAACCACCACAGGGATCATCTTCAGTTGCTTCTCCTTCGCCGGTACTCATAGTCCAATCTTGAAAGATCCGTTCGATATTGGAATGATGGAAAAACCACAATGGATCATTAGGACTGGTTGCCAAATCGGCACCATCAAAAGGAACGAAAGGATCGATACTCAATACGCCGGAGGCATAAAAGTGAAACAATCCGTGGATTTGGCTTTCACCATCTGTTGCTGAGTTTGTGTTTTTGACACAGGAATCACGAGTT
>CAZECE010000130.1:0-14492 GCA_964510525.1 uncultured Pseudomonadales bacterium
TTCATCGCCTTCATTATGGCCAAAGCGGCGGTAGCAAAACATGTCGATCACGACCGGCTTGCTGAACTGCTGGCGGAATTCAATTGCCACTTTTGCTGCATAAACAACAGCTTCGGGGTCATCGCCATTGACGTGGAAAATCGGCGCTTCGATCATCTTCGCCACGTCCGAGGGATAGGGCGAGGAGCGCGAGAACCGCGGATTGGTGGTGAATCCGATCTGGTTGTTGACGATCACATGGATCGAACCGCCCGTGATATGACCCTTCAGGCCCGACAGGCCGAGACATTCCGCAACCACACCCTGACCGGCAAAAGCGGCATCGCCATGAATCAAAACAGGTAACACATGCTCCCCAACATCATCTTTACGTCGATCCTGGCGCGCTCTCACTGAGCCTTCTACAACCGGCCCAACAATTTCTAAATGAGAGGGATTAAAGGCCAATGCCAAGTGCACTTCGCCGCCTTCGGTATGCACGTTGGAAGAAAAGCCCTGATGGTATTTCACATCCCCAGAACCATCACCAGAAATTTTCTTACCTTCAAACTCTTCAAACAATTCACTGGGATTTTTACCCAAAATATTCACTAAAACATTGAGCCGACCGCGATGCGCCATCCCTAACACAATCTCTTTAACAGAATACGTCCCAGCTCGCTGAATCAACTCATCCAACAACGGAATGAGGGACTCCCCCCCTTCTAAACCAAACCGTTTAAAGCCGGGGTACTTTGAAGCCAGCGATTTTTCCAGCCCTTCAGCAGCTGTTATTCTCTCTAGCAAATGCAACTTAACCGCTTTGCTGTATTCTGGATGAGAGCGAACCGACTCCATGCGACGTTGAACCCACTGTTTTTCAGCGGTATTCACAATGTGCATGTATTCAACCCCTACGTGGCTGCAATAGGTTTCATTTAACGCCTCAAAAATCTCTTTTAAACTTGCTTCTTCCTTACCAATGCACAGATTCCCGGTATTGAAAATGGAATCAAAATCCGCTTCAGACAAACCATGGGTACGCAACTGGAGATCTGACACCTCTTCTCTCTCCATAATACCCAAAGGGTCCAGCTTTGCGCGTTGATGACCTCTCATACGATAGGCCGCAACCATTTGAGTGACCCCTACTTGCTTGCGGTCATGCTCAGGGGACACACTCTCTTCGGCCACCACACTGACAGAATGACGATTTTTAGCCAACCAAAGAAAATGTGCTTTAACTGGAGAGTGAGGAACATCCTGTGAACCAGGTTTCTGGGCAAGGCCAGCTGAATTGTTAGATAACGTATCAAACTCATTACGCCAATAATCGTCAACCGAATTGGGATCCATCAAATAGGATTCATATAATCCTTCGATGTAATCCATATTACCGGCAAACCAGTGTGCACTCTGAATTTGCCGCTCCATCCAGCTTTGTGTCATCTCATTTACCTTTTACAAGCAAGTGTTTTTTATTCGATTCGTATTTTTTATGACCATAAAAGCCAACTTAGCTAAAAAGCCATTTCTATAAACTTAGCAGCAAACAGAATTTTTACCTTAGAAAAGAGTACGATAGACCCAGGTTACGGCCAATAACTCTAAGAACCCTGATCCAGCATCATGGTTTTAATGTGCCCAATAGCCTTAGTAGGATTCAGGCCTTTAGGGCACACCCTGACACAGTTCATAATGCCTCGGCACCGATACACACTGAAGGGATCTTGCAGTTCCGCTAATCGTTCGCGAGCAGCGGTATCCCGGGTGTCAGCCAAAAACCGGTACGCTTGCAACAAACCTGCTGGACCAACAAATTTATCCGGATTCCACCAATAAGAAGGGCACGACGTGGTGCAACAAGCACACAAAATACACTCATACAAACCATCAAGCTTGTCTCTGTCTTCAGGGCTTTGCAAACGCTCTTTCGCTGGCGGTTCAGAATCATTAATCAAGAACGGTTTAATTTTTTCATATTGTTTAAAAAACAGCTTCATATCAACAACCAAGTCGCGCACAACAGGCAGCCCCGGCAGCGGTCGCAACACCAGTTCTTCGCCAGGTTTCACCACACTGGAAACCGACGTAATACACGCCAAGCCATTTTGACCATTGATGTTCATACCATCTGATCCACAAACACCCTCTCGACAAGAACGGCGATAAGAAACTGTCGGGTCTTGTTCTTTAATTAAACTCAACACTTCCAGCACCATGAGGTCCTTACCCCCTAGATCCACATCATAAGATTGGAACTTTGGCTGCAAGTCAGTTTCAGGATTGTAGCGATAGACTTTAACTTTCATATATTTGAGCTCTCAATATTGTCGACAGGTCATCACAAAACGTTGATCACAATTAGTAAGTACGCACTTTTGGCTGGAAGGCTTCCATTGTTTTTGGATTAAAGTTAACCGATCGTGTCTTAAGCTTAGTCGCTCCAGGAAAGCACAGCGAATGAACTAGCCAGTTTTCATCATCGCGATCAGGATAATCATACCGAGAGTGAGCCCCACGACTTTCCGTTCGATCGTAAGCTGAGATTGCAGTTGATTCAGCCACCTCAAGCAGATTTTGTAACTCTAAAGCCTCAATAAGAGCCGTGTTAAATACCGCACTCTTATCCACCAAATGCAAATTACCCACACGCTCACGTATGCTTTTCAGCTCTTCAATGCCTTTCTCCATCAAATCGCCTTTACGGAATACGCCGAAACTGTTTTGCATCGTAGTTTGTAAGTCTTTACGAACATCCGCCACAGACTCACCGCCTGCACTTTCCATCAAGGCGTTATAGCGACCCAAGATAGGAGCAAAATCACTTTCCGATGCCGCCGTCCCCTCGCCCGTTTGCGGCAAGTTTTCTTCTAGATATAAGCCCGTAGCTCGACCAAAGACCACTAAATCCAATAACGAATTACCGCCTAATCTATTTGCACCATGAACCGATACACAGGCCGCTTCACCTACAGCAAACAAGCCTTCAACCAGCACATCTTCACCTTTCTCATTCTGAGTAATGGCTTGACCAGAAACGTTGGTTGGGATACCGCCCATCATATAATGGCACGTCGGCACGACTGGAATAGGCTGCTTCACAGGATCAGCCGATGCAAATGTAATGGAAAGCTCACAAATACCCGGTAAACGCTTATGCAAAACGTCGGCACCTAAATGATCTAATTTCAGAAGAACATGATCGCCATTTTCACCACAACCTCGACCTTCTAAAATCTCCATCATCATGGAGCGAGCAACCACATCACGCCCAGCCAAATCTTTAGCGTTTGGCGCATAACGCTCCATAAAGCGCTCGCCATCTTTATTGATCAGATACCCACCTTCACCACGACAACCTTCGGTCACCAGGGTTCCTGCGCCATAAATACCGGTTGGATGGAATTGCCACATTTCCATATCCTGCATTGGGAAGCCAGCACGCATGGCCATGCCAACACCATCCCCAGTGTTGATTAGAGCATTAGTCGTTGATGCATAAATACGCCCAGCCCCGCCCGTCGCTAAAACCACGGCGCGCGATTTAAAATAAACCAGCTCACCGGTTTCGATGGACATAGCCACCACACCCACCACGGCATTCTGTTGGTTTTTCACCAAGTCGAGCGCATACCACTCGTTATAGAACTTGGTTTCATGCTTTACATTCTGCTGAAACAAAGTATGCAATAAAGCATGCCCGGTTCGATCCGCTGCGGCACAGGTACGAGCCGCCTGCCCGCCTTTGCCATAATCCTTAGACTGACCACCGAAAGGGCGCTGATAAATGCGGCCATTTTCAGTTCGGGAAAAAGGCAAACCCATGTGCTCGAGCTCAAAGACCGCTTCTGGTCCCGTGCTGCACATATATTCGATAGCATCCTGATCACCGATGTAATCCGATCCTTTAACCGTGTCATACATGTGCCAACGCCAATCATCATTGGGGTCCGCACTGGCAATGGCACAGGTAATACCACCTTGTGCTGATACCGTATGTGAACGCGTTGGAAACACTTTAGAAATTAAAGCGGTCTTTTGCCCAGATTGCGCCAGCTGCAAAGAAGCTCGCATGCCTGCACCACCGCCACCAACGATAACGGCATCAAAGACCAATGTACGTAAATCTGAAAGTTTTTTAGCACCTGACATGAATTAGATTCCTAACCAAAAAAAATGACTAATGCCCAAAGCAAGAACACCAAATTAGCAATGAATATGGCCCCTTGAGCCAAAACACGAATACACCAAGGTTTTATGTAATCCGTGGTAATGGTCCACAAGCCCACCCAGGCGTGCCCCGCTAATGCCAAAAAGGCCAGCAAGTTAAAAATACGCATTGGCACCGACATCATAAAGCCATGCCACTCTGAATAGGTCAGGCTTGAGGGCGACATTAAAAAGTACAAGAATAAAACGAGAACATACGCCCCTAATATCACCGCACTAAAACGCTGCAGCAACCAATCACTCAGTCCTCTTCGGCTGTAAGAGAGCTCTACCATATCAAACCTCCTGCCAACACAATCAAAACACCTGAAACAACAATGGTTATTTTCGAGGCCTTATCAACCCCCTCAAGACTTTCGCCAATACCCACATCCATGAGTAAGTGCTTAATGCCGGCAACCAGGTGATAAAGCAAGCCGCTTACAATGCCCCATAACACCAACTTAACCAAAAAGGAATCCATGCACTCTTGCAGGTGCGCAAAAGATTCAGCCGACTCCAAAGAGTATTGCAGCAACCAAAGCACTATAGGCAACGCAAAAAAGAGAATGATCCCGGTGATGCGATGAATAATCGACAACACGCCTGGCAAGGGCAGCTTGTAACTCAGGACTGACGCCAAATCGATATTACTAGGGTGTTTTTTAATCATAAAAATCGCTCTTTTTAAAAAGCATTGAAAATATAGAACCGCATGAATTTATAGCCTATCTGAAATTAAAACAGACCATCTAAACGAGCCAACAATGTACAAACCAAAATGTTGAATCGCACCATGACTCAAATTAAAGCGACGATAGTATACTGAGAGAAAGTTAATAATACAAAATCTCATCAATGACAAAACGCACTTTATCCATTATCTTATTCAAACACTTAATTGTTTTTCTCAACTTTTTCTCAACACAGGTGCAAAGGAGTTTCCATGACTGAGAAGCAAGCCCAGCTAAGTATTGAAGGCGGCAAGACCATAAGCTTTCCCGTTATTGAAGGCACCCTAGGACCTGATGTTGTAGACGTTAGAGCGCTGGCCCAAGAAGGGATTTTCACATTCGACCCCGGCTTCCTTTCAACCGCTTCTTGTGAATCTAAGATCACCTTTATCGATGGCGCCAAAGGCATCCTGCTTCACCGAGGCTACCCCATCGAACAGCTGGCCGAGAAATCAAACTACTTAGAAACCTGCTACCTACTCTTATTTGGTGAATTACCCTCCACCAAGGAGTACGACGATTTTGCCAACCGCATCAACAGCCACACCATGGTTCATGAACAAATTCGCCAATTTTTTAATGGCTTCAGGCGTGACGCACACCCTATGGCCATCATGTGTGGTGTCGTTGGTGCGCTATCGGCTTTTTATCATGACTCACTGGACATTCATGATGAAGAAAACCGTAAATTTGCAGCCGTTAGACTATTGGCTAAAATGCCTACTTTGGCCGCAATGAGCTACAAATACTCCATTGGCCAAGCATTCATGTACCCCGACAACACCTTAGGCTACGCCGAAAATTTTCTTCACATGATGTTTGGCGTCCCAACAGAGGAAAGAAAATTCAGTCCCGCTATTACAAAAGCAATGGACCGCATTTTCATCCTCCACGCTGACCATGAACAAAATGCATCCACCTCCACCGTCCGCCTAGCAAGCTCCTCTGGCGCCAACCCTTTTGCCTGCATTGCAGCCGGCATCACCGCCCTTTGGGGTCCCGCGCATGGCGGCGCCAACGAAGCCGTCTTAAACATGCTTCATGAAATTGGCGACGTATCTCGAGTAGGTGAGTACATTGAACGCGCCAAAGACAAAAACGACCCCTTTAGACTCATGGGCTTTGGCCACAGGGTATACAAAAACTACGACCCTCGCGCCGTTGTGATGCGTGAATCTTGCCATGAAGTCCTCGAAGAGCTGGGCTGCAGTGACGACCCCCTGTTCGCCTTGGCTATGAAACTGGAGTCTATTGCTCTTGAAGACCCTTATTTTATTGAGAAAAAACTGTTCCCAAATGTCGATTTCTACTCAGGCATTATTTTAAAAGCCATCGGAATCCCGGTCAGCATGTTCACTGTCATCTTCGCCCTATCTAGAACCGTGGGCTGGGTAGCAAACTGGCATGAAATGATGAGCGCCGCACACCGCATTGGGCGACCCAGGCAGCTCTATACAGGCGAAGCTCAAAGAGACTACGTCGAACCCGGTGACCGTTAAAGCCCTTAACGCCCTGCAAAGCTAACACCATGAAGCTCCAACCAGATTTTAACTACTTATACCTGGTAAGGCATTCTAACGCAGAAAACCCTCTTTCCGGTCAACATTCAGATTTTGACCGGAAACTCACTCAGCAAGGAATTGAGCGGGCGCACTCCCTAGGCAACCAGTTAGCCGATCAGCGCGCCCCCATTGCAAAAATCATTACCAGCAGCGCAAACCGAACCCAAACAACGGCGTCCATACTGGCCGAACATCTTAATTTGAGCACAACCCAGATTGCAGCCACGGATATTCTGTATAACGCGAATTCAGCCGACATTCTTTCTACTATTTCTGACAGCCCACACAAGCACCCACAACACCTGTGCATTGTCGGACATAACCCGGGGATCTCAGAGATCAGCTCTTACTTAAGCGAAAGGTCGCACTTTTCCATGGCACCCTGCACAGCCGTGATTCTCGCTTTTCCAAGCACAGACTGGAGAGTCGTTACAAAGGGAATGGGTCAAGAAATTGGTGTTTTTTGCCCGTAAAGGGCTCGCAAGCAATTGCTTGCTAAACATGAACTGCTAACAAAACAAATAAAGACACACCAAAGACAAAGAGCAAAACAACAAACAAAAGCCACTGGACTGGATTTTCGTTAATGCCATCAAACCGACCCTCTAAAATCTAAACAAATATATCTATGCAGTACTGAGTAAAACCAATATTTACCCTTAAACGAACGCGCAATATACAGACAAACCACAACGTTATCAAGTTGTTGTTATTCAATAAACTTATGTATTTTTGCTTTACTAACTAGCAAAAACGAAAAATAAACTATACTGAAATCAACCGATTAGCTAACAAACAAGCAACCCCATGCACAACACCTACATAGACAATACCGCCATGATCAATAAAAATGAAAAAACGAGCCGCTACGAATACTTTAACCCCCAAGGCAAACTGATTGGGGAATCAGAGGGCGCCCAGCCAGATCAAAAACTACTGGATCAAGCGCACTACGCAGTTCGAGACAGCGAAAAAATGATTAAGAATGAGGATTCAACCCAAACCATCTCGGCCGATATCGCCGCTTTCAGAAAAGAGCTGCTGAAAACACCTGTTAGCAACATGGCCGAAATCATGCACCTCAATAAAATAATTGAACAGCTCACCGCCTACTTAAGCTCCGACAAAGCGGCTTAACCACGTTAACCTTCTAACCTTCTAACCTTCTAACCAACTAACATTCAGAAGGCTTACCACCCTCAAAAGGTTTAGCGTAAGCCTCCAAAGCTTGATGAAATTCCGGGGCATCATAAAACGGTCTCAACAATTGCCGCAAAAAAGCTTCAAAAGCCCCTTCTTGCTCCCAATACAGCAACAGCGACTTCAGCATTTGAGCCACCAACCGACTCAAACCTTCCTCATCCAAGCCAAATAGAGACAACCAAAAACGCCCCGGCAACCCCATCATTTTTTCCACCCACAAGGCAACACCCCGATTAACAATCGCTTGAGTACCCTCATTGGACCGAACAGAGACCCAGTGCTGCTCACCTTCATTCAACTTCGACTCCAAATCAGCCATCTCAAGCAAAGCCACGGTCTTTGCGACAGGCTCAACCTGCACATGCTGCCAAATTTGATCCGCCAATTCCCTAATTTTTTGGCCATCCAGACTGGAAAGCAAGGAATCTTTACTAACCTTAAGCGCCGTCTCAACATAGTATTCAATGAATGACTTCAGCAACGGCTCAACCAATTCTTCAAGCCCTGGCGCCACCTTGCCTAAGCCAAAACGGCTCAACTTCATCAAAGACCCCAACGCTGGCACCTTGGAAAGCAAACTGTCTTGCTGAAAAAAACTGCGAATCCCAGCGTACAGCACATCCGAAATAAGCTTGCGATATACTGCACTCCCCAGCACAGCCGCAACCAGCTCTTCCCGCAAAGCCTGCTGATCCGCCAGCCGGGCCGCAACCATCTTAACCCAACCTTCCGTCAGCACCTCTTGCCACTGCCAAGCGCTTTGCCCTAATTCAGCATGCTGCTCCGTCAACCACTCTGTCAACAAGACTCTAAAGTCGTCTCCCAACCCGGACTCGAGCCACAAACTCAAATATTGAGCACTGACCACGGATTCATCCAGAATGTCTCGAACTGGACGATCTAAAAACCCAGCAAGCAGCTCAGCACAAACCAATCGGAGTTCGGCTTCTTTAACGTTTAAACAAAGGCTTTTAAAATAATGAACTTGCGCCGAAAGCAGCGCTTCAGCCAAATCAGCTGATGGGGTTTCAGACATTATCAAAACTAGATATTACCAAGAATTAGCCCCTATCGAGACGCCTGCTCTTGAAGCCACTGAGCAAAAAATTCCCGCTCCGCTTCGCTGGCCGACGCCCACAAAGACTGCAACGATTGAACAACCGGGCTTTCATTTAAACGTTCCATAGCCCCAACCACAACATCTGAACTCGACTGAATAGGTAATGTTTCTTGCGGAATTTCAAGAATCTCACCATTCACATCCTGAGCGACCTGAGCCTCACTCCCACCCGTAGAAAACGAGAACTGCTGACAGCCCTGCAAAGACAAAAAAACACCGAATAGAAAAGTATATTTTAAGGTTACCACTCGATTCATCTGGTTCGCTCCTTAAAAATTGGCGGTGAGAGAGGGATTCGAACCCTCGATACGGTTTCCCGTATACACGCTTTCCAGGCGTGCTCCTTCAACCACTCGGACACCTCACCCCTTCCAAAAGCTTCTCAAAGGAAGCCAATCAAGAAGATTCATCTGCGATCAGGTTTTTATAATTCACCCCCAACCGCACACTCACCTCCATTAAAAAATCAAAAAATGCGTCCTGGTCTTTAATCAACTGACCAAAAAAGTTACTTTGAGACAAACCCACTGCCCCATGCACCAACGCCCAAGCCGCACAAATGTGAAAATAGGCCGGGCAATCAATCAACATCCCTTCCTTAACCCTAGCTTCAACGATGGCCTCCAATCGATCCAGGTTTGATCTTCGGATATCATGCAATCTCTGCATCAATTCCGGCATGGCTGCATCTGAAATACATTTCGACTCTAAACGGTCAAATAGGGCGTATTTCTGCGGATCTTGCATACGAAACTTATAGTAAGAACGCATTAATTTATCTTTATCATCTTCTAGCGTTATGTCTGCCAAGACTTCTTGCAGCGTTTCTTCATATTGGATCATTAGCTGCATGTAGATTTCATGCTTGGTTTGAAAGTGTTTATACACCGTACCTTTGCCGATTTCAGCTTCTTCAGCAATCATCTCGACAGTGACTTTATCTTCACCTTTCTCCAAAAATAGACGCAAAGAACAGGCGAGAATGTCCTGCTCACGCTGGCGGAACTCTTTAACTTTTTGCCGGGCTTTTTCAAGACCTGAACTCGTCATAGCCTGCCTTCATTGGATCATTAAGTTAGCGGAACATTTAAAATAGCTGCATTCTATACAGGCCAGACATTCTACCCCAAATATTTAACCAACTCACTCTCAGTTTAATCTGAACCAAAACAAACTTCGCTCGCAATTCAAAATCCAAAGCAGTAACCCACTAAGACATACCATCAAATTCAAGTGCTTATCTTAATTTTCTCTACACTCTTGAAAAAACCCTACTAATACAGCTTGCTTTTTAATCAAAACCAGCCAAAATTAAGGTTATCTGGTGGTCAACATAACACCTAAACAGTAATGGTCTTAGCCCGGAACATCACAGAGTCCGGGTTTTTTTTGCCTGGACGAGTGGTTATTTGCCACAAGAAAAGCCTACATTGTATGGGTCAGACGCTCCGCACTGAGTATACCCACTAAATACGCCTCAATTTTGCCGCGCACAATTTCATTTTGCTCGTTAAATTGCACTCCGATACCGGCCGCTCGGTTATTTTGAGCGCCTTTTGGCGTTATCCAAACAATTTTTCCTGCCACAGGAATTTTTTCAGGCTGATCCATCAAGTTCAGCAGCAAGAACACTTCTTCCCCGAGCGGGTAATCTTTATTGGTTGGTATAAACAACCCACCGTTTTTTAAAAAAGACATATACGCCGCGTACAACACATTTTTGTCTTTGATGGTTAGTGACAAAATGCCACTATTCATACCTTGTGTTTTGACCATAGCTCACTGCTCTCGCTTTAAAATACTCAAACTTAACTTATTTGGTCCACTTAACTTCTTTAGTTCACTTTACTTATAGTTTAATGGCTAGTTTGACTGTTTGCGTACCTTTGAGCATCGCTTACGCCATATTTTCTTTCATCCAATTTAAGAACACAGACTCCCACAGAAGCTCTAGATTCAAAGGGTGGCCCTGCACCACCAAGCGCCAATGTTTGAGCAATACCCCATAACAGCTCAATAAATAACGAGGGGATACCCCCTCTTTAACCATACCCCGCAAATCCGATATCACATCAACATTATGCAGTGCATGATCATCCACCTGCATCGTTAACTTCAACAGATCAGACACACAACTCGCCATAAAAGAGAGGGCTTTGTCAGCTGGGTGCTCCATCACTAACGTCACCATGTGCCCTACGGCCGCACGTCGACTGTGCAACTCTCGCCATTTTTCAACCCATTGCTGACGCGCCTCCAACGACAGTTCATATTTAGAAACATCATGCTCAGCAGAGCCACTCTCGTCGTTTTTTTTGTCCGTTTCGCTCTGCAGTAGACGATAAGCAAGCAGAGGAGAACCGGCCGATAGATGAAAAAAGGATTCCACGCTCTTGCTATCAGACTCAATGCCAGACTCGCTGCCAGACAACAGCGAATCTATCCAACCTTTAAACACCCCTAAAGACGGCGGCAAAAATGCCCAGCGTTGACACCGACTGCGCACCGTTGGCAGCAGGCGAGCAGGCTGACTGGACAGCAGCAAGAACAAGGTGCGTGCACTTGGCTCTTCTAAACTTTTCAGCAACGCATTCTGAGCCGCTTCGTTCATCTGTTCCGCCTGCTCAATCACCACGATACGCCAGCCATCGCAGGTGTGCTGAATCGCCTCAATGACCTCCCTCACTTGGTCAATTTTAATCACTTTTGAGGGTGCTTCTGCAGTTAGCCAGTGCAACCCTGGGTAACTGACTTCTCGAACCTGACAACAAGGACCACATTGACCACAAGGCATCGAGCCATCTTTTAGAGAAGCATGATGATTTGGCGTATCACACACCATGCGCTGCGCCCATTTAAGTGCAAACGCCGCTTTGCCTAACCCTGTCTGACCACTGAATAACAATGCATTAGGCAACCGCTGAGATTTCAATAACGCATTGGCTCGCTGCCAAAAGGATCCTTGCCAAGAGAAAGGGACTTGCTCACCCCAAAACCAATCCGCCTCGCTCACCAGCACCTAGCCTCCAAAACGATGTTCAACCAAAACGATGTTCAACCAAAACAATGTTCAACCAAAACGACGCTCAAAATGACGCTGTATATCCGCTTGAACCTGACTCAATGCTTGAGTGGCATCAATCACGTTATAACGATCAGCGCTTTTGGCTCGTTCCAAATAAGTAGATCGCACTCGTTCGAAAAAAGCGCGTTGTTCCCGCTCAAAACGATCTTCTTGCCCCCTAGCTTTGACTCGTTCTGCACTGACATCGCAAGGCACATCTAACACGATCACCCAATCAGGCACAAAGCGCTGCAAGCAAACACCCTCTAGAGTCTTAATAGTGTCAACATCAAAGCCACGCCCACCGCCTTGATACGCATAGGTCGCATCCACAAAACGATCACACAAAACCCAGCACCCTCGATCGAGCGCCGGCAAAATTCGCTGCTCAAGATGTTGCTTTCGAGCCGCAAACATCAGTAACAACTCGGTTAGGGGCTCCACCGGTTCCGCATCATAGTGCAACAACAAGGAACGCAACTGCTCGGCTAAATCGGTTCCGCCCGGTTCACGCGTCACCACCAACTCAGCACCGTGGGCTTTGACCAAGTCGGCCACAAACTCCCGATTGGTCGTCTTACCCGAGCCTTCCATGCCCTCTAAAACAATAAACTTTCCACGCACAGCTCTGTTTATTTCTCCCGTTTGAGACAAATCTTCCCTTACCTAGCCCCCAAAATCTGCCCCTACTAGCCCCCAAAATCTGCCCCTATTTGTTCAATCCAGTCATATTTTACAAAAAGATCCTGATTTTCGATCTTTTCCTCATTCACAACTTGGGCATTTAACAATAGACTAGAATTGCTTTTTTGAAGTCATACGACATACACCACATGACACCTATTCATTATTACAGCGTTGATTAGTCTCTATGTACCGACTCTTCGTCAATAACCTTACCAATCTTGATTTTGCGTATTTTGACCATGCTCGAGGCTTGGTCGGAGAAACATTCTTAGCCAGCATTGAGCTTTCTGGTGACCTAAACCCGGATAAGATGCTCTTGGATTTTGCAGAAGTCAAACGCTATCTTAAAAACGCCCTTGAAGAGTTATTTGACCACAAATTTGTGATCCCTACAGAGCACCCGGATATTCAAATAACGCAAGAAGCAACCGGCTTAACGGTGTCCATGCGAGATAGTAAAGGCAGACGTTACATCCATCAGTCGCCACCTGAAGGGGTTTATTTAGCCCCAATTCATGAAGTAACTCTGGAGCAGCTTGCCAGCCTGTTAAAAGACAGCATTAAACTTCCAGTGCCGGGTTTAGAATTAACGCTTCATTTGGAACCCGAAAATATTACTGGCGCTTACTATCATTACTGCCATGGCTTGCAGCAACACAAAGGAGCTTGTCAGCGCATCGCACACGGGCATCGATCACAGATTGGCATCTTTATCAATCATCAGCGACAACCCAGCCAGGAAGCCGAATGGGCAAAAAAATGGGAAGACATTTACATTGGTTGTGATTCGGATCTTGTTGAAGTCAAAACAGAAGAAGAGGTGAGTTACCACCACTTTCGTTATCAAGCGAGTGAAGGCGAATACGAACTGCAACTGCCTAGCGATAACGTGACCATGCTGCCAAACAGCTCAACGATCGAGTGCATAGCGGAGTACCTAGCTCACACCATCAAAGCCTCTCATCCAAACGATCACGTCAGCGTCAAAGCATACGAGGGGATTGGCAAAGGGACGATTTTCGAAATTAAATAGCAAATCCTAATTGAATAACCGCTAAACAGCGCCTGAACCCAACTGATCCTGCGCATCATCCGAATCATCAGCCGCTAAAAAGAATCGGTTTTTTCCTTGTTTCTTAGCTTCATACAAGGCTTTATCAGCATGCTCAAAGAGCGTTTCAGGGCTATCGACGGCCGATGATTCATTTGAAGATACGCCAATGCTGACGGTGACATACTCGGCATCCGTCACGCCAGCATGCTCTATTTCCAATTCCATTACGCCTTTCAATATCCGATCAGCAACCACCTGCGCCCCCACGATCGGGGTACCAGGCAGCACAATCACAAACTCCTCTCCTCCATAACGAGCCACCGTATCCGCTGGTCGCATCGCAGAATCATGCAAAGAAGTCGCTATTTCGGACAAACAGCTGTCACCATCTAAATGACCATAGGTATCATTAAACTGCTTGAAATTATCGATATCAATCAGCAGCAAGGAAAGGGAACTGCCCTCTCTGGCCATTCGACGCCACTCTTGATCAATCGTACGATCATAGCCCCGACGATTCAGAACATTGGTTAACGCATCCAAATAGGTCATGTTCTCAATCGTATGATAAGCCTGCAGCAACTCATGACGCATGGTGGCAATACGGCACATCGCTAAAATTTTCACTTTCAGTACATTAGGCTTAATCGGCTTTTTCAGATAATCATCGGCACCCACTTCAATACTTTCTATCAGAAATTCATCTTCAATCAGCCCACTCATGAAGATGATCGGTATCCACTTATGATGGTGGGACTCTTCTCGAATGATCCGAGTCATTTCAAAACCACTAAACCCCGGCAGTTTAAAGTCGGTTATGATCAGATCAACGCTCTTAGTACGAAAGCACTCCAATGCCGCTTCAGCCGTGGACGCC
>CAZECE010000131.1:0-8546 GCA_964510525.1 uncultured Pseudomonadales bacterium
GGAAGCAACGTTTTAGCGATGGAATACAATGCCTTGGTTGGCAGTAGTTTGAGATACACCAATAACATTGGTTTGACGCGTCAGAACGATGATGATCTGATCAGCGTGATCAATGCGGAGCTAGTCGGGAATCATCTCGGAAGATATACGCGAGTTGATTTGAATATGTTGGCCAGTGAGTTGAATTATGCTGAAAATAGTGTGCCTGATCAGACTCGTATTCATGGGGTTGGTTTTGTTGAGTTTTTTACAGCCAGTCAGGCATTGACTTGGTTTATCAGAGATCTGGAGCAAAACTTCGTTATAGATCCTATTTTAGCTGATTTGCCTGAAAATCGAGTGCAAAGGCGCGTTGTGTCTACCGGGCCAAAGGTGCAAATAGACTTAAATCTTAAAAATAAGCTTGAATTAGCCGCCACTGAGACTCAAACGTTTACGGATCAGGACAATTCCAATGATGCTCGCAGGCGTAGTATTCAAATAAATTTGGCTCGTCAGAACGCTGAGACTTTAAGAGCTGAATTGGAACTTAATCATAATGAATTCGAATTTGATCGAGCAACTGATTATCTTGAAGATATTTACCTGTTCAGTTTGGTGAAAGACATGGGGAATCACCGGCTAACTTGGAGTATTGGTGAGTCAAACATCCGCCGCAAGAACCGAGATGATTTTAAAAGTCCAATTTATGAGGCTATATGGCGTATAACCCATTCGAAATTAATGGCGACTTTAAATGTTCGACGCCTAGTCACAAACGGTGTGATAGGAAATACGGATTTAATCGTAACGGACCCTGAGTTCGAAAATACCGATAGCAATATTAATGATGGCAGCTTACAAAAAAACCGCGTGCTTGGTTTAAGCGTTCAGGCACCTCTTCTTTCTGACGAGACAATAGGGCGCTTCCGAGTTTTTAGGACTGACGAACAGATAGAGGGTCAAGATGCTGTGAATGTTACTACAGGAGGTGATATCAGTATAACCAAGGTGTTGTCGATCAATTCACAAGGGAGTGTATTTGGAAGTATGAGAGCTTTTGAGCGGGGTGAGGCTGCTGCCGCTGGGAGAACTGACGCCACTGAAAATCAACTGGTTGGGTTGAGTTACCAAAAAAGACCCTCAAATAAAGTTACCTTGGGCATGATTATGGATTATGGCACCAGGGAGTTGATGTTTGATAATTCTGAGAGAACGGAGACATACAGAGGGACATCTGTTACTTTTTCGATTAATTATCGTCTAAGGTAATGAAGAGGATGACTGTAACAATAGTTTAGATTGTCGGATATAAAAACAATGAAAACACATGCTTTAACGATTGATGTTGAAGATTATTTTCAAGTAGGCGCATTTGAGAAAAATCTGCTAATTTCACAATGGGATACCTTTCCACCCAGGGTGGAGCAAAATACAGAGAAGCTCTTAAGTTTGTTTGATGAGTTTAACGTGAAAGCCACATTCTTTACATTAGGGTGGGTAGCGCAAAGGTTTCCTGCTCTCATTAAAAAAATTCATCAAGCAGGCCATGAAATGGCAAGTCATGGCATGATGCATCAACGCGCTTCTCGACAAACTCAAAAGGAATTTAAGCAAGATGTTGCTGACTCAAAGCAACTATTAGAAGATCTGATTGGCGAACCTATTTTGGGGTACCGTGCTCCCAGCTTCTCGGTGACGAAAGAGAATCAGTGGGTGTATGACATTCTCGCTGAACAAGGGTATCGCTACAGTTCCAGTGTGTACCCTGTAGCGCATGATCACTATGGTATTCCAGATGCGCCGCGTTCACGCTATACAACACCTTCGGGTATTGATGAGATCCCGTTAAGCACATTACCAATGTTTGGAAAAAATGTGCCCATATCGGGAGGTGGTTACTTTCGATTATACCCATATTGTTTGAGCCAGCGACTGATAAAACAGTTTTCCAAACATAATGACTTTCCGTATATCTTTTATCTTCACCCATGGGAAGTGGACCCTGAACAGCCAAAAATATCGGAAGCTTCGTTGAAATCACGTTTCAGGCATTATCTGAATTTAACGAAAACAGAGGGTCGATTAAGGCGGTTGATACAGGATTTTGAATGGAGTTCCATGGCCCAGTGTTACGGGTACACGTAATGGTGAAACCGCTGGGTTATCACGTTACCATGACACCCGATTATGCGGTTGATGCATTAGAGGCTGAGTGGCGCGAACTGGAAGAGACATCACATAACAAATCCTTTTTTCTCTCATGGCCTTGGATTGAAACCTGGCTCACTGTGTATCAACCCGTTTGTCAGGTGTTGCGTATTTATTATCAAGATGCGTTGGTTGGCATAGGGTTGCTAGTAGCTAACCAGCAGCGTCGGCGTCTTGGTCTTAAATTTAATCGTCTTTTGTTAAATCAAACTGGATTAGTGAATCAAGATCAGATTTGGACAGAATATAACAGCTTTTTAATGATGCCTGAGCACGAGAAAAAAGGCATGCAATCCATTGTTGAATTTTTGGCTAAGGTGCGAAAGCCGGATTGGCAAGAGCTTTGGTTATCCGGGATCACTGAGAGCGTATATAAAAATATGAGTGCTCGGATAGAATCTCTGGGGTTGAGGCAACATCAACGGTGGTCTGTTCTCAGTTACGGCGTCGATTTAGCCGCGTTAAGGCAACAGAAGAAGGGTTATTTAAGCCGTTGTTCACGTAATACAAGGTATCAGATACGTCGATCGGAGCGGTATTATCAAGCATTAGGCGCTGTATCGTTGCGGAAAGCGGAAACAGCGGATGAAGCGTTGGCCTTTTTTGAAGAAACGGAGCCCTTGCATCTAAGCCGTTGGCCGGATTCCAGTGGGTTCTCAAATTCGGATTTTTGTAACTTTCATCGTCATTTGATTGAAACACATTGGCAAACGGGTTGCGTGCACTTTTGGAAACTAAGTTGTGCTCAAAAGACTTGTGCGCTTATATACAGTTTTTATTACCAAAACCGCGTTTATTTTTATTTTTCTGGTGTCTTGAATGAGAGTGTGTCTGTTGCAAGGCCAGGTTTGTTATGCCACTCCCTTTGTTTGCAGCATTATTTAGAGGTAGGTGCTGAATATTATGACTTCATGGGGGGAGAAGAGCGTTATAAAGCGAGCCTGGCGGATTGTTCTGAGAACATCATGGGCATTTCTTTGCAAAAAAACTGCTGGCCTGTGCTAGTTGAGCATGGCGCTCGAAAAGTTAAGCGTTTTATTCAAGGCCTATGACGATCTTAAAATGGGTTATTGATCATAATCATCGACTGCGAGCTTTTTTGCTAGCATTGGTCTTACTTTTGGCTTGGATAGGGGTATTCGGCCAGGTCGTTGTCAATGCCGTTTTGGTGTGGGCTGAAAATGATATCTACACCTTGTCTTTTTTTGTCGTGCCAACAGTCGTTTGGTTGATTTGGCGCTTGCGTCACCGTTGGCTGGCTGAAATGCCCAAGAGTCAATATGTAGTTGGCGGTGGGCTGCTCGTGTTAGTGGGGCTTATTCATCTCGTCGGGATGGCAAGCGAGCTTCAAGTGCTCTCTCATTTTGCAGCCTTTGCGTCATTGCCGGCTGTTTTATGGATCGTCTTGGGTTATCAAGTGATTCGTAGGATGTGGTTTCCTTTGTGTTTTCTTATGTTCTGTGTCCCTGTGGGGGAGGAGTTGGTGCCTTTATTACAAGGCTGGACTACTGATCTTGCAGTGCCCATTTTAAAGGTTTTTAATATTCCAGTTTTTCGTGAAGGTTTGTTTATTGAAATACCCTCAGGCCGTTTTGTTGTGGCTGAAGCCTGTTCTGGTATCCGGTTTTTTGTGGCCTCCATACTCTGCGGTGTGCTCTATGCGTATTTAAGCTACCGATGTATCAGTAAACGAATTCTCTTTTGTTCATTAGTGGTACTGTTTCCAATATTGGCCAATGCGCTGAGAGTGGTAGGCATTGTGATGATTGGGCATTGGTTTGGAATGAATCATGCGAGCGGTTTTGATCATTTGTTATTTGGATGGGGCTTCTTTGGTTTGGTAATGGCTTGTTTAATTTTGTTGGGTGAAGTACTGCGCTCACCCCACGATAAGCTGGTTAAAGAACAAGTGTTGTCGCTAAGCCATCTTGAAAAACAGCGTTGGGAACATTTTAATGCTTGGCCAGCAGCTTTGTTTGTTTGTGTGATTCTCGTGGTGATCCTTGTTTGGCAACAAGTCATTTTGCGCGTGCCTGTACTCGCTCAAGAATCTGATAAATTGAAACATTTCGAAAGTTTTATAATCATGCAGCCGCTGTCGGAAGACAGTTGGCGACCTCAATATGTTCGAAGTTCTCATCAGCTAACAGGTGTCTCGACCAAAGACCCAAGCATCGATGTTCATGTTTTTTGGTACACAGATTCACGCCTAGGCGAAGGGGAGTTGATCTCATCACTTAACCGCTTGGTAGATTCAGGTCAGTGGGTATTGGTATCAACTGATAGAGTGGCCAGTCTCCACGAAAATGCTTTTACAGCGGTATTGCTTGAGATCAGTTCAGCAAGAGGTGAGCGGCGTTGGGTAACGTATTGGTACGAAGTGGGTGGCGCGCAGTTGATGAATCCTGTTGCAGTAAAATTATGGCAAGCTTGGTTATTATTGATTGGGAAGAGTGATGCCGGGGCTTTGGTGGCGTTATCCAGTTCGTCAGATGATGTGGCTTCTAAAGAAGAGGCAAAGGCGGCTTTTCTAAACGTGTTGTCTTATGGAGGTAATAAAATGTCTCTCATTGAAGAGTAGAAGCAGCAAAAACAGGCACGCATTGTGCTGACTTAGTCGAAAATACATCGGTTTATGAGTATACTGCCGGCCAAAGAAACGAATAATAAACAGTCATTACGGTAGAAGAACATGCTAAAAAATGCCCTCGACTTGAGGATAGCTCCTCATTTTTTTACCACCATTGATCCAAGTCAAAGGTCTTTAGGCCGTAAGACGTTTTTACTGATCCTCGCTGCGATCATCTTGCTGTCAATCGTGCCACGTTTTTACGAACTCGATCGGCTTGGTTTTTACAGTGATGAGGAAATTAGCTCCACCGCTTCCTTCTACTACTTTAAAGACGGCTACCCTCACCAAGAAAGTGGCATGCCGTATTTTAGAGCGTTCTCTCACACCCTGGGCAATCAGCTTTTTTTATCCAACGACACATTAACCGAGGAACACCAGTATCGGCTGTTCTCGGCGCTAACTGGTGTTGGCTTTATTTTGCTTTTTGCGTTGCTGGTCCGGCCACTTGCTGGAGATTGGCCTACCCTCATAGCAACTTTACTTTTATGTTTGTCGGACTGGCATATAACGCTTTCACGAGAGGCTAGGATGTATGGACCCTTTATCCTATTTTTTACCATATCTTTATTGTGCATGTGGAATTACATCTCAACGAAAAAGCCCATCTACACTATTACCGGTATTATCTTAGCCGCCATAGCAATTAACCTGCATATCATGGGGGCTCTTTTAAGTGCCATTCTACTCGCACCCTTCCTGACATCCCGCCGCTTAGAAGCGCCGGTGAAGTGGCTTTCATTGTCTTCATTGATTGTGATATTTGCCTTAATTAATCAAAAACTAACGAAACAGGATACCAAAACTTGGTTTGCATCTGTCGATCATTCCACTGATCTGAGCTTGGCGGAACGCATGAGCATATTCTCAGTTCCAGACTACCTTGCCAATATTCCCCTGATGGCAGTAATCGCTATTGTGCTACTGACTCTTGCAAGCACTCCTTTGCTGTATCAATTGAGTAAACAGCAATGCGATCATGCCCTGGGGCGCTTGGCATGGGTAATGGTTTCGATTGCTTCAATTGGCGTGATGTGTATTGGGCAGGTGTACGCAGCAGCGCTTTTGCTGTTGTCATTGCTGGCCATGAGTAAAGCCCCGGTTAAGCTCTGGGCTGAAAAAAAGACCGTTTTATTCTTATGCGCAGGCATATTTCTCGCGGGTGTTTTGCTTAATTTGTATTTAAACCAAAGTATTAATTTTCTGTTTAAACTTCCTTTCCCTTACCTAATCTTTTTCGCAAAAAAATACTCAATCCTCGCCGGCTTGTTTGTATGGGGGTGCGTGGTCGCGCTTTTTTTTAAGGGCGCAAAGGACTGGAACAAGGCCTTTATTCTGGGGGCGACGGTGCCCTTTATCTGTATTGGCATGGTCGTTAAGAATTATCATGACATTCGTTACATCGTGCCTGCCTATCCGTTTATTCTTCTGGTGGCCTCTGTGGGCTTTATTGATCTAAGTCATCGTCTCGCAAGTGCTTTGTTGCACCCTAGATTGCACACCCTCGCACTGTGTGCCTTACTCATCCTGGTGGGCTTTGTCTCTGGCCACGGCATTCAAAGCGCACACTATGCTGCCACATTAGACTATGGCTCTAAAATACCGGGAAAGCTTTGGCCATACCCTGATCACAAAACCACGGGTCAGTTTGTGAAAAGCCAGCTCATGCCAGAGGATATTGTGATAGCCGAAGATGCCTTACAACAAATGTGGTATGTTGGGCGTGTTGACTACTGGCTAAGATCTAGAGGGACTACTCGAACGGCTTACTATGTGGATGAACGCGGTCAGTCTCGCAATATTTACACAAATGCGTTGGCACTAACCCAGGGCGCTATTGATCAGATACAATACGCTAACGGGCGAACTTGGGTGATCACATCTGCGGAAACACGAGATTATTGGTCTTACAATTTAAGTGACTATCAGCTTAAGTGGCTCAATGAGCTCAGGGCTTCCAGTGCTCCAGTTTATGTTGGGGAAGATAAATTGACCGAAGTGTATGTAATAGAGCCGCGTTCAGATCGAATTGCACACGATTGAGATTAATGCGAGCACATGGCCGTTTAAGCGGCTTCTGCTAAAACGGCTATTGTTGCGGCTTCAACCTTGCTGAGTATCAACCCCTCCACTTCAAAAAGCTCGCCCTCTGCAAAGTCTAGAGTGACTTCAGTACGTACCTTTGATAGGAGTACTGAAGTATCCGTATCCACGTCTTCATTTCCAAGCCTACTTAGAAGATAGGCTCTCGGGGGAGTCTTTTCACGTGCAAGCCAGGCTTTTAATACTGCTTTAAACTCTTCAGATTGGGCGTATAGTCTCACGTCTTCATTCTTTAGTTGTTTCACGCCACCAGTTAACAGGGAGTAAGTTAATGGAATGGAGGCTATGGATCCAAATAATAATCCCCTGCGTGATACGTCAGTCATGATATTTGTACTCCTCGGTCAGATGTTTGGCTAATCGTATGGTTAATGCCACCAGGGTTAACGTGGGGGGAACATGGCCACCTGTCACGAAGGGAGATGAGCCTGTTACGAATAGGTTTTCAGAACCAAACACCCTAAGGTTCGCGTCCACAACACCGTTTTCCGCTTTATTGGCCATCCGTGTAGTCCCCATGTGGTGAGAAGCAAACCCAAGGTGTTCAGTAAAAATTCGCTCACTTCTCTCTTTCAACGTCTTCAATCGACCCAAGGATCTCTGTCCAAAATCTCGAGCCAGAATTTCTAACACCTGCCAGATATTGTCCACATCGCTTTGTTTGAGTGCCCAGTCAATCTTTATTTTTGGTACTCCATTTGTGTCCAATTGATCAGATAGCGAAATTTTATTGTCCCATGATGGCGTTTGTTCAATCATCATGTACATCATATAAGCTTCTATTTTTTTCGCATCATCGAATAATTTTGTGTCAAATTTTTTTCGAGAGATACCTTCTGCCACCATGTCAATGTCTTTAATAAAATTGACGATATGTGTACCAAAGTAATCCGGGATATCGCCTTCACGAAACGAGTCTTTTAGAATGTGGAAAGAAGACACTCCATCTGAAAGATAAAAGTTGTCGCGTGGAATTAAGGGGACCCTGATATTATTGAGGCGTTTGTCTCGTATCTGTTTGTCGCTGACCTTGAAATAGCCGGAAACAGAATAGTCTCCTTGCTTATTTTCTTTATAAAAATCGAAGTTATCGTCACCGCTTGGGTAAAAATGCGCGGCTTCAACCACAGGGTGATCCATAAAATAGCGGCCGAGGGCGCCAGAGCGGTTGCCCAATTTATTGTTATATTTTTGGTTAGCGTGAAGCAGCATTCTGGCATTTTCGATGCCCCCGAGGCAGAGTACAAAGATTCGTGCTTTTACCTGATAACGCGCGCTTTTTCGGTTGATGAAGACAGCACTTTGCACTGCGGCTTTATTTTCATCGTACTCAATATCAACCAAGCAGCTGTGTTTATAGATATCGACGGAATTACTATTTTTGAACGCTTCCCCATACGCTTGAAAAAATCGAACCGGTGGTGTTGAAAATATGGAGATTCCTGTTGTGACTTTGTCGCTCTTATCCGTCATCGCGCGATGCCCTGTCGCTGCTTGCCAATGGGTATAGTCGTACCCCTGACGGCCTGCGCCACAGTATATCGCAGCCTCTTTATAATAAGGCTCTAGGTCGGCGTACGAAATCGGCCAGCCGCTGTCCGGAACCCAGTCTCGTTTCTCAAAA
>CAZECE010000132.1:0-8655 GCA_964510525.1 uncultured Pseudomonadales bacterium
GTCAGGTTACGAGATGAGCGGGATCAGAACCGTTCGGTAGCGCCTCTGAAACCCGCAAAGGATTCTGTTTTCATAGATTCGTCTACTCTGTCTATAGATGAAGTGCTGAATCAAATGCTGTCCCACATCAAAATGCGGTTGTCTATAAGTTCATTAGGATGATGTACAGCAGGATGCGCTACAGTGTGTAAAACAGGATTCGCAACAGGGGTTGACTGATAATGCATTCAGCTTGTTATCAGCCAATGTTTTTAAATCGACAACAGGTATGACCCTAGCTGAGGTGGTACTTTTAAAAAATGGTACGTTTATGAGCGAAAGTTTCGCTGAGTTATTTGAAGCAAGTTTAGAAGAATTAGATTTTACGCCTGGTTCTATTGTCAAAGGAACAGTGGTCAACATTGATCAAGATTGGGTGACCGTTTATGCGGGCCTAAAGTCCGAGGGCGTTATTCCGATACAGCAATTTTTGGATGTTCAAGGCAACGTAGAAGTGGCTGTTGGCGATGAAGTGGACGTCGCATTGGACACCATCGAAGATGGCTGGGGCGAGACACGTCTCTCCAGAGAAAAAGCGAAACGAGCAGAATCTTGGAAAGTGCTTGAGAAAGCCTTTGAAGAGCAAGCCATCGTGACGGGTGTCATTAATGGCAAGGTCAAAGGTGGTTTTACCGTAAATGTTGATAACATCCGAGCGTTCTTGCCAGGCTCATTGGTCGATGTACGACCGATTCGAGACACCCTGCATTTAGAAGGCAAAGACCTCGAGTTTAAAGTGATTAAGCTGGACGCCAAGCGCAATAACGTAGTGGTGTCCCGTCGAGCTGTGCTGCAAACCGAAAACAGTGCTGAGCGCGATGCGCTGCTTGAAAATCTCGAAGAGGGCAGTCAGCTGACAGGTGTTGTTAAGAACCTGACCGATTACGGTGCCTTTGTTGATCTTGGCGGGGTTGACGGCTTGCTCCACATCACCGATATGTCTTGGAAACGCATCAAGCACCCCAGCGAGATCGTTAATGTCCGTGATGAAATCAATGTTAAGGTCTTGAAATACGACAAAGAGCGCAACCGTGTGTCTCTTGGCTTGAAGCAGTTAAGTGTAGATCCGTGGTTAGAAGTGGTTAAAAAACACCCTGAAGGCTCTAAGGTGAGTGCCAAAGTGACCAATTTAACGGATTATGGTTGCTTTGCTGAGATTCAGACCGGTGTTGAAGGCTTGGTTCACGTTTCAGAAATGGATTGGACCAACAAAAATGTGCATCCTTCTAAAGTGGTTTCCGTGGGACAGGAAGTTGAGGTCATGGTGCTCGACATCGATCAAGATCGACGTCGCATTTCCTTAGGCATCAAGCAATGTAAATCGAATCCTTGGGAAGACTTCTCTCAACGCTTCCAAAAAGGCGATAAAGTCAAAGGTAACATCAAGTCAATTACTGATTTTGGTGTGTTTATTGGCTTGGATGGCGCAATTGATGGCCTTGTGCATTTATCGGATCTGTCTTGGGAAGATTCCGGTGAAAATGTGGTTCGCGATTACAATAAAGGCGACGAGATTGAAGCCGTTATTCTGGCTATTGACCCAGAACGTGAGCGAATTTCATTGGGCGTCAAGCAATTGAACGACGATCCCTTTTCTGAGTATGTGACTAACAATGAAAAAGGGGCTATCGTTAAAGGTGTGGTTCAAGACGTCGACACGAAATCTGCGACCATTGAATTAGAAAGTGGAATCAGTGGCGTTTTGAAAGCATCTGAAATCAGCGCTGAGCGTGTTGAAGATGTGACCACCCATCTGAATAAAGGCGACGAAGTCACGGTTAAGATCATTGGGGTTGATCGCAAGAGTCGAGCTGTGAATTTGTCTATTAAAGCGCTCGAAGAACCAAATGATGGCTCTTCGCCAGCGAGCAAAGATCAACCTGCCGTAGGTCCTAAAACCATTGGTGACTTGATCAAAGCTCAAATGGAAAAATAAAGCGTTTTATAGATAAATTTGAGGCTACTCAGACCCCTTGTGATCATTGAATGGATTGTTAAGGGGTTTGGGTATGACCATTACGAAATCAGAATTAATTGAGCGTGTTGCTGAAAAGCAGGATTCGTTAGCACTTAAAGACGTAGAGCTGGCAATTAAGTCCATCCTTGAAGTCATGGCTCAATCCCTGGCCATGGGTAAACGAATTGAAATTCGTGGATTTGGTAGCTTTTCGCTGCATTATCGTAAGCCAAGAAAAGGCAGAAACCCGAAAACAGGTCAAGAAGTGGTGCTTGGTTCAAAGCACGTGCCGCACTTCAAGCCCGGTAAAGAATTACGTGACCGAGTGAACGAGCAAATGGCGCGTGAGATCGCCGAATCCCCTGACGGTAAACCCAATGAATCAGGTGTTGGTGTCTCTGCAAAGAAAACAGACTCTAACCCGTTAAATCGTACTGTGGCCAGCGATAACCCCAGTTTCTCAGATTACCAATCGCCATACCCAATGTAACTAGGCACGTTAAGTTGTAGGTCAGGTCTTTTAGCATGCACCCCTTATCAGAGCAGGCGATTGCTTGTTTGTCTCATTGCTCTGTACTTCCAGTATTGACGTTATCGAATCTCGACAGCGCCCTATACATCGGCGAAAGCCTGGTCTCGGCGGGAGTTCATGTCGCGGAGATAACTCTTAGGTCGCCGGCAGCCCTAAGTGCTATCGAATTACTGTCGAGCAAGCTGCCAGAATTGCAAGTGGGCGCAGGGACGTTATTGCATACCGCTCAGTTGAAAGACGTGAAGAATGCTGGTGGTAAATTCGCGCTCTCGCCGGGCATTCATGAATCATTTTTAATAAATGCCCTCGATGTTGGGCTTCCTTATATCCCAGGTGTGGCTACGCCATCGGATGTAATGCTGGCTCAAGCGGCGGGTTATGGGTTCTGTAAATTGTTTCCAGCAAAGACGCTAGGAGGCACGGAGTATATTAAGGCGCTTGCCGGACCCTTTCCTCAGATGCAGTTTTGCCCGACGGGAGGCGTCCGAATATCCGAAGCCGCTGAATTTTTAGCGTTGGATTCGGTGGTGTGTGTTGGCTCGAGCAAATTAGTGCCAACTGAATGGATGAATCCGGCAAAAGACGAGCAGCAAGAGAATCAAAAGCCTCTGCATGTTCACATAAAAAAAATCATGAGCACTATCATGAGCACTGCCGTGAGTGCAATTTAGTCGTGAGTGTGATTTAGTCGTGAGTGCAATTTAGTGTCTGTTTTTTTACCGGAAGAGCATCATTATGCGTCAATGGAAGCGTTAAGCGATCAGTTAGCGCAACGCATTTTAAACGACTTAAAGAGCATGCCGACGTCGCATGCAGAGACGAGTCTGGTTGTCTCTGGTGGTAACACGCCAAAGGCTTTGTATCAAAAATTGGCGACAGCCTCCTTTGATTGGTCTGATGTCCAGTTAATCTTGTCAGATGAACGCTGGGTACCGATTAGCCATGAGCGACGAAATGAAAAAATGCTGCAAGAGACATGGTTAAGCAAGTGTGCTCAGTGTGTTCCTAAATTAGGCACACTCATTCCAAATTTAGCCGAATCAGAAGAACGTAATCTCAAGATTGTAGAGCAAGAGCTCAGAAAAAATTCAAAACCCTTTCGCTGGGTGATTTTAGGTATGGGCTTGGATGGTCATACGGCGTCGTTATTTCCATCGGATCCAAGCGTTCAGGCCTTATTGTCTACTCAGCAGTTATGCGCCATTGCACAACCGGAAGGGCAGCCTGAAAAGCGCGTGACGTTGACGCCGGCTGCACTCCTAAACAGCCGAAGAATTATCGTGTTAATTCAAGGGGCTGAGAAATATAACGTTTATCAGCAGTCACTGGCTCAGGCCAAAGTACTGCCTCAGGCTGACGATGACTTGGGGGCCGCGCTCACGGACATGCCGGTGCGATTCTTGTGGCGGCAAAATCAAGTGCCCGTGGATGTCTATGTTTGCTGATTTTTGATGGTGTCTGCTGATGTTTATTGCTAATCAGCAATTTAATACGACGCAAGCAATGTCGATCAGATCGGATATGCTGATGTCCCCGCAGCCCAATAACGCGCAACTGGTTATGAGCATAAAAGAGATTCGAAACAGTATTTTTTTTCGAGGCAAAGCGCGTTTGATACGAATCATAAAGGCCACCTTTTTTATATTTATACTTTTATATTTGTAATTAAATTCAATTAATTTTTATTATGATCAATCGATAAATATTTACAATATCAATTGTAAGCGACAAAAAAGGCGGTGTACAACCGCCTTTTTTGATTCGTGTATTTGTATTCAAGTATTTGTATTCAAGAGTTATTCTTGAATGATAGTGGTTGTGACGCGTCTGTTAATGTTGCGCCCATTTTTGGTGCTGTTGGAAGCAATGGGCCGTGACTCGCCATAACTGACCGTTTTAAGCCGGCTTTCATCTATACCGAACTCTTCCACCAAGATTTTTTTCACCTCAGCGGCACGAGCTGCAGACAGCTTAGTATTTTGGGCTGGGCTGCCGCTGGTGTCAGCGTGGCCTTCAATAACCGCTGTTGTCGATTCGTAGCGTTGTAAAAAAGTCGCTAGTTCTTGCATTTCCAATCTTAAATCGGATGCAATAGCGGCCGAGTTGGGTTGAAATTGAATGTTTTTGGTTAACGTGAGGGCGCAACCAGCAGCATCTACGATGCGACCATCAATGGTGTCGCTGCATTTGTCCTGATAGTCAGCAACGCCGTCACTGTCGAGATCACTGGGGCAGCCGTCTTCGTCGATTGGCGCGTTGCGAGGGGTCTCAGCACATTTGTCTAAATAATCAGCGATGCCGTCATAGTCGCCATCAAAACCACAGCCTTGGTCGTCAGTGGCGACGCCTTGAGGGGTGTCGGCACATTGGTCATCGACATCGGCAATGCCATCGGCGTCGCTATCAACCGGTTTGGCTTCGCTGATTTCAAAGGGATCATTGGCTTCATCGGATCCACTGGCAAAACCTGAACCACCAAATAAATAAGACAGTCCGACGCTGGCCAAGCTGGATGTTTTTTCTTCATCAATACTGTTAACGCCACGTAAGTCTGCAATCACAGAAAGACCTTCAGCCAAAGAAAAGCGCATGCCACCGCCAAAATTGAGAAGGGTTTCATCTATTTCAAGACCGGATGAGAATTGCTGTTCGTTCTCGCCAGCGCCAACAGACAGGTAGGGCGTTGCAAAATTAGCCAGGGTGGAGAAATTGTAATAAGCGTCTAAACGTGTGTACGTAAAATCGAGTGGGGACGCAGTATTTTCAACTTCGGTTTCACTTTTAACGTAGTTGGCACCTAGGCTCCATTGGTTGCCGAAATGGTATTCTACGCCGATGGAAGGTGCGTTTTGATCGGCGTAGCCCAAATCTTTATCAAAATTAAAATAACCGTATCCCGGTGTGATTGAGAGGCCTTTGTCCGCTGCGAATGCCGTTGTAGAAAGTGGGGCGGTAAACAAAGCGGTTGCCGGTAACAGAGACGCGCTCATTAGCACGCTCAACATTTTTGAAGATGAGTGTTTTTTCATTGATGGATTCCTTTCTTGCCAGTGCGAAGTGAGCAGATTTTGCCACAATCGAGTAAAAAAACAAGGCAGCATGCATTCAAAAAACAATCAAAATTGAAATTAGTAAACAAATTGTTTTGAAGGATTTAGGCTATATTTGAAGCAAAATTTGAGTGAAGGGCTGTTGTAGGTTGCAGTAAGCTGTTTTCTAGCCAGTTTTCAATGTCTTGAAAAACCGCTGAACGATGGCGTTCTTTGAGTAGTTCGTGTCTTGCGTGTGGGTAGGTTTTAAAGGACACATCTGTGAGCCGCGCTTCCGTATATTTTTTTTCTAAGGTGCGCCCAAAACGAGGCTGATTGGTGGGGTCATCGGCGCCATTTAAAATGAAATAAGGAATGTGTTTTGGCAGTTTTGCGATACCACCGAGACGCTCTAAGTCTTCAAGTCCAAAAATCAAATCAAGCCAGGCTTGAGTGCTGGGTGCGAAACCGCAGTGTTCATCCGACAAATAAGTATCCACTGCTTGTGGGTTGTGGCTCAGCCAGTCAAAATCGGTTCGTACTTCTGGAATCCCCAATTGCAACCAACGCATCAACGCTTTTTGTGCCAGCCGGTTAGGGGTTCGCTTACCAATTCTGATCTTTTCAAGGGTCAAAAGGGGTTTAATGACCTTAGTTAATAGAGGAATGGGCAAGATGGGGCTTGATAAGACGCAGGCATCGGCATGGTAAGGATGTTCAATGAGGAACTTTTCTACCGCCAATGCGCCGGTGCTGTGCCCGACAATCGTAATGGGCGTATTAGGGTATTTATCTCTAATCAGAGTATTGATCTGCAGGGTATCCGACATCATCAAAAACCAACCGTGTTGATCGGCGATATGACCCAAAGAAGTGGCGTAGCGGCCTGTTTCGCCATGGCCGCGACAATCATGAATCATCACAGCGTAACCCTGCTGATTCCAGGCCTCAGCAGCAGCTTGATACCGGCCCGAGTGTTCACCAATACCATGGACTAACTGGATCACACCTTTTAATTGCGATTGAACTAATTGCGATTGAGGAACTGGCCAATGTCGAACAAAAATAAGGTTCGCATCAATAGCGGTTATGGTTTCCAAGCTGGGACTCATTTAATCTTTGCCTTTTTTATAGCTTTATTATAGTGGACGATTTTTACAACGTTGTGAATTCTTTAATTTTATCCGTGAATTATCTTGTCGAGTCACTGCTTGTCGCTCCTGAATAAAACTGATAACCTCGCCGCTTTTATAGGCATCTTAAACACGGTTAGACTCGGTTAGCCTTGATGCCTGGTGTTACTTTTGACATGCATATGAAATGCCGAGATTAATTTACAACAACTGAATTAAGGGTCTGTTTATTGTGTCTGATCAATTTGATTTGCGTTTATATCAGTCAATTCCAGAATTACTTCAAACGGCCTGCGCCCAATACGCTCATCGCCCATCGTTTTCAAACCTTGGTCATACATTAAATTTTGGTGATTTGGATCGCTTAACAAGACGATTTGCCGCTTATCTGCAAAATGAGACCGACCTGAAACCAGGCGATCGTATTGCGATTCAACTGCCAAATGTTTTGCAATATCCCGTTTGTGTGTTGGGAGCGCTGAGGGCTGGGTTGGTGGTCGTTAATACCAATCCTCTATACACCGAGCGTGAAATGTTGCACCAATTCAGTGATTCGGGTGCAAAAGCGTTGGTTGTGTTGGCGAACTTTGCCGATCGCGTGGAAGCGATTATTGGAAAAACTCAGATCAATACATTGATCATTACCGAGCTGGCCGACTTGATTCCGATGCCGAAACGGCTACTAATCAATGGGGTTGTGAAATATATTAAAAAAATGGTGCCTAAATATCATTTGCCGCAAGCGGTTCCTCTCAATCAAGCGTTGTCCATTGGTATGAGGCGTCGCTTTCAAGCCGTGACATGTAAGTCAAATGACACCGCTGTCTTGCAATATACAGGCGGAACTACTGGAGTTTCCAAGGGCGCTGAATTATCACATCAAAATCTAATCGCCAATGTGCTCCAGATTCGTAACGTTTGGCAGGATTTTAATGAAGGCAAAGAAGTTGTCATGACGCCGCTGCCGTTGTATCACATTTTTTCATTTACTGTTAACTGTCTGGCCATGATTCAATCGGGTTGCCACAGTGTCTTAATCACGAATCCGAAAGACATTCCTGCGTTTATCAGTGAAATGAAAAAGTGGAAATTCACCATTTTTGCTGGCTTGAATACCTTATTTGTTGCGTTATACAACGATCCAAAATTCAAAAAAATTGATTTCAGCCAGTTGAAACTAACGATCGCAGGGGGCATGGCCCTGCAGCAGGACGTATCGGAAACTTGGCATAAAGTGACGGGCTGCCAGATAGCGGAAGGCTTTGGAATGACGGAGACATCGCCGGTAGTTTGTGTCAACCCACCGCAACAAATAGAACAAGGTACCGTCGGGTTACCAGTGTTGGAAACCCAAGTTAAAGTGATCGATGAAGATGGGAAAGATCTATCTTCAGGTGAGCGAGGCGAACTGTGTGTCAAAGGCCCTCAAGTGATGAAAGGCTATTGGCAAAGACCAAACGAAACCGCACAAACCTTTACTGATGATGGCTGGCTTAAAACAGGCGATATTGCGATCATTCAACCTAATGGTTACGTTAAAATCGTCGATCGTATAAAAGATATGATTTTGGTATCCGGGTTTAATGTGTACCCCAATGAGGTAGAAGACGAGCTGACCAAGCATCCTGGCATTGTTGAGTGCGCAGCGGTAGGGGTGGAAAGTGAAAAAAGTGGCGAAGTGGTCAAAGTATTCGTTGTTCGTTCAGACCCAACCCTGACGGAAAAACAAGTCATAGATCATGCGAAAGAGCATCTCACCGGCTACAAAGTGCCTCGTTCGGTGGAGTTTCGGGATGATCTGCCTAAATCCAATGTGGGGAAAATACTCAGAAAAGAGTTGCGACCCTTAAATCAACCCAAAACGGAAAAAGTAGCTTAATGAGGCGCGTCTTCATCACAGGTACCGGAGCTTTCACACCTACCGAAACCATTTCCAATGAAGAGTTGGTGGCCAGCTTTAACACC
>CAZECE010000133.1:0-24357 GCA_964510525.1 uncultured Pseudomonadales bacterium
CACTTATCGCATGGGTGCTCTACGTTTTAAATTAACAGAAGACGGTCCGTTCCTCGACAATAATCAACAGCTGGCTGCTCCGCCGGTTTCGAGCCTTCGTGAGCTGGAATACGCGGTCAGTCAAATAGAGAAACAACCAGACTTAGATGATCCAAATACCCTGAAATGGCTGTTTATGTTGATCTCACCAGGTTCATCATTGGGTGGGGCCAGACCAAAAGCCTGCGTCACAGATGGGGATGATTTGTGGCTGGCTAAATTTCCAAGTCGCTACGACGATCACGGTATAGGCGCATGGGAGTACTTGGTTTATTGTATGGCCGTAGACGCTGGAGTTGAGATGGCACCTTGTCGAATTCAGCGCTTTAATAGTGGACACCACACCTTCCTGACTAAACGCTTTGATCGCATCAAAGCCCAGCGCATCCACTTTGCCTCAGCCATGACACAACTCAGCTACTACGATGGTGATGCAGGCGCCAGTTACTTGGAGCTTGCGCAGTTCCTAACCGAACATGGAAGCAATACACGTAGTGATCTTGAGCAGCTCTGGCGCCGCATCGTTTTCAACATATTGGTCCGTAATAGCGATGACCACCTGCGTAATCATGGTTTTCTTTTGGCAAATGACAACTCAGGCTGGAGGCTATCCCCTGCCTATGATATCAACATCAGCCTGGGTGCAAACGGACTCCACCTGAACATCGATGAACACTCAAATGCCCTTGATCTCGAATTAGCACTTGAGGTCTCTTCCTACTTTCAACTCACGTTAGATCAAGCGAAACAAATTGCTTCAGAAGTAAAAAGTGTCACTGACAAATGGCTCAATTATGCCAGTCAAATAGGGATCAACCGCCAAGAGCAGCAACTACTGGAAACCGCCCTAAACTAAAACTATAGAATCTTTTTATTGCAAAAATTGAAAATATAGCTTCGCTTTAAATCTTTCTCGTTGACCATACCGAACTAATTGCGCAGATTCTCTTACGCCAAAGTGGCGCATTTCTTAAGTATCGCGCCAAACCCCACTGCTACCTAGCAGAATTAAGGCACCTCCAGATACCATTTCATTTAGTGAAGTTGTTTCTCGAATTAAAAACTCGATTATTTTTTGGGGGGGATAACAGGTATAATTTGTGCCTTCTAAAAATCAACCCCAAACAGCCTATCATGACACAAGAATCCGATACTAAACCCAATACCAACAAAACCAACCCTCGCCAACATTCCAGCCAAGTCGTTGATGGCATTGAGCAAGCACCAGCTCGCGCCATGTTGCACGCCGTGGGCTTCAGCAAAGAAGACTTTCAAAAACCCCAAGTGGGCATTGCCTCGACCTGGAGTGGCGTCACGCCCTGTAACGTCCACATCGACAAACTGGCCAAAGAATGTGCATCCGGAGTCGATGACGCGGGTGGAAAAAGCGTGGTATTCAACACCATCACCATTTCAGACGGCATCGCCAACGGCACCGAGGGCATGAAATATTCGCTGGTGTCTCGCGAGATCATTGCCGACTCAATCGAAGCCGTGGTTGGTTGTCAGGGTTTTGATGGTGTTATCGCCATTGGAGGCTGTGATAAAAACATGCCGGGGTGCTTGATCGCCATGGCCCGACTCAACCGCCCCAGTATTTTTATTTACGGCGGCACCATTCAGCCCGGTAAAAATCACACTGACATCATCTCCGTGTTCGAAGCCGTCGGCCAACACGCCAAAGGCACGATCGATACCGTTCAATTAGAAGACATTGAAGCGACAGCCATCCCAGGACCCGGCTCTTGCGGCGGCATGTACACCGCCAACACCATGGCCTCTGCGATCGAAGCCTTAGGCATGAGTCTGCCCGGCAGTTCATCACAAGAGGCCGTGTCTCAGGACAAGGTGCAAGACTGCCAAGCGGCCGGCGACGCCTTGATGCACTTACTGGAAAACAACATCACACCAAAAGACATCATGACCCGCAAGGCGTTTGAAAATGCGATTACGGTGGTAATCACGTTAGGCGGTTCCACCAACGCGGTGTTGCACATGCTCGCCTTGGCACACACCGTAGGCGTTGAGCTTTCGCTTGATGACTTTACCACCATTGGCGCCAAAGTCCCCGTCTTAGCGGATCTTAGGCCGAGTGGACAATTCATGATGTCCGAACTCGTTGCCATTGGCGGTATCCAACCCTTGATGAAAATCTTGTTAAATGAAGGTTTATTACATGGTGATTGCCTCACGGTAACCGGCAAGACCTTGGCCGAGAATCTGGCTGACGTCGCGCCTTACCCAGCGGATCAAACCATTATTCGCCCAATGAACGACCCGATCAAACCCGAAAGCCATTTAGTGGTTTTAAAAGGCAACTTAGCGCCCAGTGGCAGTGTGGCCAAAATCACGGGCAAAGAAGGCTTAAGCTTTACCGGCACCGCGCGCGTTTTCCAAGGCGAAGAAGAAACCTTGCAAGCTATTTTATCAGGCGAAGTACAAGCCGGTGACGTCATCGTTATTCAATACGAAGGCCCGAAAGGTGGGCCTGGTATGCGAGAAATGTTGAGCCCAACTTCTGCCATTATTGGTAAAGGCTTAGGTAAGTCGGTGGCGTTGATTACCGATGGTCGCTTTTCAGGGGGCAGCCATGGTTTTGTGGTCGGTCATGTTGCACCAGAAGCGCAAGACGGAGGCCCGATTGCGCTGGTACAAAATGGCGACAAAATCACAATCGATGCCACTCAAAACAGCATTCAGCTGCATGTGGCAGATGACGAACTCGCAAAACGTCGCGCCGCATGGCAACCCATACCACCCCGTTATACGCGCGGAGCCTTGGCTAAATTTGCCCACACCGTCGCCTGCGCTTCTCAAGGTGCGGTCACAGACTTGCTCGATTAGTTCGAACACGCCCACATGTTAAAAACACTCGCGCTTTGCATCTACCGCCCCATGGCCTTGCTGGAAAGGATTCCAACCCTGTATTTTCAGGCCGGCTTATTGGGGGCGGTGTTTGGCGTACTGTTTTTATCGGTCACCGCCTTTGATCAATTCCCCATATCGTATTTAAATTACAGCGATAAATTTAATCACATGGCGGCCTTCTTTACTCTTAGCATGCTTACAAAAGGCGCCTTACCCAAAGCAAAAATAACTACACGCTGGGGACTGCTTTGCGGCTATGGTATTTTGATTGAGCTGATCCAAAGTGTGCTGCCCAGACGCTCGGCCACGTCACTCGATTTCGTAGCCGATGTATTGGGCATTTTGTTATTTGAGCTGCTGCTAAAACTCTACAAAATAACCAAAGAATACACCCAAAAACATAATCTTTAATAACTTATCGGCCCTGAATAAATTATTCCTTTAAGTTCACAATACGTTTTAAAGCTTCGAGCACATCAACCGGCTCCATGCGCTTTTTATAATCCGTTTGAGCTTGCATGGCACGAATCACGCCTTTGGTATCAATGACAAAGGTACCAGGAACAGGCAACGAATAACGCCCCTCCCCATTAAACTCATCTAAATCAATATCAAACTTTTTATAAACGGCCAGCAAATCGGGCTCTAATTCAAAATACAATTGATACGCTTTCATCACATCACTGTTCAAGTCGCTTAACACCTCAAAAGGATAGCCCTCTTGTTTCAATTGCTCGGCGGACTTATCAGGCTTTTGCGGGGAAATGGCCACTAACTGAGCTCCATACTGTTGAAACTCAGGCAACGCCTCTTGCAGTTTGTGCAAATGCAAATTACAAAACGGACACCACGCCCCGCGATAAAACGTCAGCACAACAGGCCCCTGTTGTAACATATCCGCTAAAGTCACGGACTTTCCAAAGGCATTTGATAATTCAAACATTGGCGCATTGGAGCCTACAGGTAGGCCAGGGTCTGGCATTTGATCGGCCAATTTCTTGGCAGCCGTTTCCATCACGTTTAGATCTTGATCCGTCATCGGAGAAGGCTGAGCTTGCATCTCTTGCAATAATTTCTCGACCGCTTGCGCATACCCTTGAGAGGCCTCAACGCCTGCAGAACCAAACCCAAAAGCAGCCGATTGAAACACCAAGCCAAGAACTAAAAGCCAACCCTTACTCATCTTTTGCATGCCTTTTCCTTATCGGACTCTTTTAATTTTCAATACTTAAAAATACAACACAGACTGATCCAACACTCTCAGATTCAGCAATTAAATACTCTAAGATGAAACGACTTTAGTTGCCAACAAAATTCGATTGCTACCCAATGTTTGCTGCTTCACATCGAACCCCATCCGCTCAAGGATTTTAATCTCGTCTCGCTTTAAGTATTGATCTATAAACGGCTCCAGCACCAAGGTCGACAAAATGGGTTGGCTGATCGCACTGGGTAACTGTTTCATCATACTGGGCAAGCCTTGATTGGGATCCAAATCGACAATCATCAATACCCCATTCGGACTCAACTTTTGATGTGTATGACGCACCGCTTTTATAAAATCCCGTGTCGGCATTTCATGCGACACCGCATACAAGGTCGCAACATCCACACTGTCATTTTTAAATGGCAAATTTTCCATCGCGCCTAATCGTAACTTCACAGGCATTCGATCTTGCAAAATATCCTGACGACCATACCCTTCTTGTCGACAAAAATACGCAAGCATTTTTTCAAAGGGATCAACACCAAAAATTTCTAAAACGCCTGCCGTTTTGACATCGTACGCACGCTGCCTGGCTATCTGCTCCAAACCTTTTAACGTTTCGCCGGTCCCACACCCAATATCGACAATCGATTGGGGTGCTCTACCTAGCTGTTGTTCCGCAGCATCGTATGCCAAATTCACAAATTCAGCGATCATCGCGGACAAACGCGCTTGCAACGACATATCCACCCATTGCTCAACGGGCACTGATTCTATTTGATCAATACGACTGGTCAGCGCTTGCATCGCTGAGGCTTGGTTGGCCACGCTCCACCATTCATTATTATGAATGCCGTGAAACTTATTCACATCACAATACGCCGGCGGCACAAAGGCTTTCATGTCATCAGAGAGGTGTGCTCGAAACAACGGACACAAGGCTTCCAACTGCTGTATTTGAATTGGATCCCGTACCAACTGATCGCCTGGCCAATGCCCACCCACCGCCGACAACAACGAAAGCGCCGCACTCTCCCAAAAATTAGGCGGTACCACAACTCGCTGCGCACTAAAGGGGGTAATTTTAAATGCCTGAATGGCCGCCTCTTGCTGTGTAACTTGGCTTTGATCGAGCGCTTTGAGCTGGCCGTACTCCGCCAGCAAAAACGGTATATCATTAGAAGACGGTGATTGACTATAGGGCTCAGTCGCCGCAAAAACAGTGGCCAATATAGGGTTGCCTAAAGTGCCCTGTAGGCGCTGCATTTTGGCTTCAAAATCCATGTCCTGGAAAAAAATGGTTGGCTGATCTCCCAGTTGAACCAGATTTTCTAAAGTACGGCGGATAATCGTCTTAGGCATTTCATGCAATACATAAGAACACAACACCAAATCATAAGGCGCCACATCATGTTCTTTTAAACTGCTGATAAAATCTGGAGCACTCACGTCTTTAAAAAAAAGATGCTGTATCGGGCTTTTTTCATTCCGATACCCAATATGATGTTCATTCGGGTGTTGCGTACCGGGCTCATAGGCATGCGATTTTAGCGTTGAAAATGCCTCATAAGCACCAGACTCTAATCCCAAATCAGCCATTAAGTGAGGCAACTCAACCGCACCTGCATCTAAAAAATATAAGCTTAGATCGTATAAATCCAACTGACATTTAGACGCCAAAGAGTCATCGGCCTGCATGACATAGGCCATAAAATCTCTCGCGTCCCCTCCGAAACCACTGCCGACCACAGCAATCCGACACTCACCTTTTTCACTGATAATCGCTTGCGCGGCTTCCAACATGGGCTTATTGACCGTTGAGCGTACCTCTTGATCGTGCAGATACAGCCCTTTGTGTGCCGCATTGGCCTGAGTTGCAGAATAGAAACCATTATTTTGACCGTCTATGGGTAAGTGTACGCTGTTGTGGTAATAACCTGGAAATTGGAAAACCGATGTCTGACGACTCAGCGCCTGATCACCTAATGAATTTAATTGCTGGGTCATTCTCGCAACATCTTGATCAAAATCAGGGTTACGTGACCTAAAACCCCCGAGCGCATACTCATTCGGAAAAGCTTTTAAACATTCAGGCAATGCATTCACCATCTGACTCAATGGCGTTGGCGGTTCAATCGCTGGCAACGTTTTTTTCAACGCAGAAAAAAGCGGCGTTTTTCGAACTTGTATGTCTGACAGTCGGGGCTGAACAAACTGATTTCGAACATCCTGATCAGCTGCAATTACGGGTTGTAGAGAAGTATCTGAGTTAAGGAGCTGGGGCGATGAAGGCGCATTATCCGAAACACGCGCACTAAATAAAAGCAAACTCGCCAACATAGGCTGAGAGAAATCCACCATACAAACCTCATCATTGTCGAAAAAAATTGTCTATGAATATATGGGCTTACACCCTCAGCAGACATTAAGAGCAAAGTCAGCAAGCCTTATGCCACTTTTTTCTGTTACTAAAACGCACGAAACCCTTAAGATGACGATACGTTGTGGTTTAACAAATAACGTATAATATTAAGCGGCTTAACGATCGAGAGCAGACGCCCTGATGACACGCATAAAAACATACGCCTTCACTCTGAAAGACAGATTAACCTGCATTGGCAATTCAGAACCTTTAAACCAGTTCTCTCTAACAGTCATCTTATTGTTAGATCTGTTTATCTTGTCGGTCATCTTTCAAGGCCTTAACGATCACACGCGACAAATCACTTCACCCAACGATTACTTTCCTTATGAGTGCCAAAGTATTTTCATCAAACAAGATTGGTCTCAGGAAAATTTTTTATCCAAGCTACAACCCCTGGTGCTGTCTAGCCACAACAACTATTCCTACCGAAAAAACAACCTTTTAGAACATTCAAAAACAGACGTGATGCACCCGGAATGCGAGCAGTTTTTCACAAAAATAAAACAGATGGCCGCCAACCAAACGTTAAAACTGCTGTTTATTGATCGGCAAGACACACTTAAACGAAAGAAACAACTGACCCAAACACTCCAGAAAACCAAAGAAGCCTACGACACCTCTCTCTTAGAAACCATTGCAGACCCAGACACAAACCGTAACGATTTGCCCGCCATCAAAGCCAATATCACGGCCAATACAGCTGGTATTGAGCACATGACGGAACAACTGCACGACATTGAAAACCAGCTCAACTCGGACCCATTAGTTGTTGAATTAAGAAAGACGCTCAATCCTGACGTAGCCTCAAGACAAGAAAGCGTTGAAGACTTTAAGCGTTTTGAAAAAATCTACCCACTCAAAGAGCTTGGCTGGCAACTGTTATTTTTACTGCCCTTATTTGCCCTGTTTTATTTTTGGAGCTCACGAAGTGTTCGAAAAAACAATCGCGTGCAAACCCTAATTGCCAGCCACTTATTGGTGGTTGCCACGTTGCCGATTCTGTTAAAAGTAGGCAATTTAGTGTTAGACCTGATTCCACATCACCTGCTAAAAAACCTGTTTGAGCTGCTTGAATCCTTGCATGTCATCGCGCTCTGGCACTATGCGGTGATTTTAATGGCCATTGCGGCTGGCCTATTCAGTATTTTCATTATTCAAAAGAAAGTCTTTAATCAGAAAAAAATTCAACAAAAACGTTTGATGAAAGGCGCATGCTATCACTGCGGCAAGCACCTTCCTGCTGACTCGAACATGTGTCCTTTTTGTGGCAAAGGCCAGTTTATTAACTGCCACCAATGCCTAAAGCCAACCCATGTGTCTGGTGATTATTGTAAAAATTGCGGCGCCAACACAACCTGATCTTTTAACGTCTCACCAACTTACCGAAAAACCACACGCCCCTCAGACACATCGGCCTGGATTTCATTACCCGCCACAAACTCCCCTTTCAACAAGGCTTCCGATAACCCATTTTCCAAATAACGCTGAATGGCGCGTTTTAACGGTCGTGCTCCATAAACAGGATCGTAACCCACCTCAACCAACAAGTTCATCACGGCCTCACTGATATTGAGCGTAATGCCTTGTTCAGCAACACGCTGCTTAAGGATGCCCAACTGAATCTCAGCAATCCCTTTAATATGCTCATTCCCCAGCGCATGGAATACCACAGCATCATCCACCCGATTGATAAACTCAGGACGAAAATGCTGCTTCACCACGGCCATCACGGCCGCCTGCATATCCGCATAGGAGCGATCGATCGGTAAATTCTGAATGACTTCTGAACCTAAGTTTGATGTCATCACAATCACGGTGTTTTTAAAATCCACCGTTCTGCCTTGGCCATCCGTTAACCGCCCATCATCCAACACCTGCAGTAAAATATTAAACACATCCGGATGGGCTTTTTCCACTTCATCCAACAAGATCACCGAGTAAGGTTTACGCCTGACGGCTTCCGTTAAATACCCCCCTTCTTCATAGCCAACGTAACCAGGAGGAGCACCCACCAATCGAGCTACCGAATGCTTTTCCATAAACTCCGACATATCAATGCGCACCATGGCGTCTTCCGTATCAAACAAAAAAGTAGCCAACGATTTACACAGTTCCGTTTTACCAACACCCGTTGGCCCCAAAAACAAAAAAGAACCACTGGGTCGATTAGGGTCTGACAACCCCGCACGAGAGCGACGAACAGCGGCTGATACCGCTTTGATGGCTTCACTTTGACCAACAACGCGTTGATGTAAGACATCTTCCATACGCAATAGTTTTTCTCGCTCACCTTCGAGCATTTTAGTAACGGGAATGCCCGTCCATTTGGACACCACTTCCGCAATTTCTTCACTGGTGACTTTATTGCGCAGCAACTTAGTCTCAGCTTGTTCGAGATCCGAGGCCTGTTCCAGCTGTTTTTGCAGCTGTGGAATCTTCCCGTATTGGATTTCAGACATTTTGGTCAGATCACCTGCGCGCCTGGCCAATTCCATGTCTTGACGGGCTTGCTCGAGATCCGCTTTGATTTGCGCACTGCCCTGCAAAGCTGCCTTTTCTGAACTCCACACCTGCTCAAGATCCGCGAACTCACGGCTTAAGACTTCGATTTCTTCTTCTAATTTTGCTAATCGAACTTTCGCCGCCTCGTCTTCTTCTTTTTTCAGCGCCTCACGCTCAATTTTCAATTGAATCAAACGCCGATCCAGTTTATCCATAACCTCAGGTTTTGAATCCATCTCCATGCGTATGCGAGAAGCGGCTTCATCAACCAAATCAATGGCCTTATCTGGCAACTGCCGGTCGGTGATGTATCGATGTGACAACTTAGCGGCTTCAACAATCGCACTGTCTGTAATCGTCACCCCGTGATGCACTTCGTACCGCTCTTTCAAGCCACGCAAAATGGCAATCGTATCTTCAACAGACGGTTGATCGACTAACACTTTTTGAAAACGCCGCTCTAACGCCGCGTCCTTTTCGATATACTGGCGGTATTCATCTAACGTGGTCGCACCCACGCAACGCAACTCACCACGGGCCAAGGCGGGCTTTAACATATTACCCGCGTCCATCGCGCCTTCGGACTTACCAGCCCCCACCATGGTATGCAGCTCATCAATAAACAAAATGACCTGACCGTCTTGTTTCGATAAATCGTTGAGAACCGCCTTTAAGCGCTCTTCAAACTCACCGCGAAATTTTGCCCCGGCAATCAAAGCCGCCATATCCAACGCCAACACTTTGCGATTTTTTAGTCCTTCGGGGACTTCTTGATTAATAATGCGCTGCGCCAGCCCTTCGACAATAGCCGTTTTACCCACACCCGGCTCGCCAATCAACACAGGATTATTTTTGGTGCGACGTTGCAATACTTGAATCGTGCGCCTAATTTCATCGTCACGACCAATCACGGGATCCAATTTACCGGCTTCAGCGCGAGCCGTCAGATCCAAGGTGTATTTATCCAACGCTTGGCGATGCTGTTCCGCATTGGCGTCTTGCACGACCTCTCCTCCCCTAATATCTTCAATGGCTTTCTCTAAAGCGGCTGCTTGAACACCCGATTGCTTCAACACATCGGCGGCTGGCGTAGAAGACTGCACCATTGCCAGCAATACCCATTCAGACGCAATAAACTGATCGCCTTTTTTTTGCGCCAATCGATCGGCTAAATTCAACATTTTCACCAACTCATTCGACATCCGCACATCGCCCGTCGGTGTGCTCAAAGTTGGTAAATTTTGCAGTTGCTCTGTAATTTTTTCTTGAAGGCGCGCAATATCGCCACCCGCTTGCTGCAATAAGGGTTTGGCACTGCTGCCTTGCTGTTCCAATAAAGCATTTAAAAGATGCACCGGTTCGACGCTGCTGTGATCCTGGCCCAGTGCCATAGATTGCGCTTCTGATATCGCCATTTGCAAAGACTGAGTAAACTGCTCAATGCGCATAAAGCTCCCCTCTATTTCTTTAACGTGCTATCAGCACGACGATTCTTTTAATAAGACCCTACTTAACTTGGCGGTTGAGCTCAGCGATTTCAAGCCATCCCTCACGCTTTTGTAAGCATTTTAGGGTCTGATAAAACATTACCGCCAAGAGCAGAGAGACTGAATACGGAATTTCACATAGGGTTCCAGCGGATCCAAGACTTCAACGCCATGGCCTTTTTGCAGAACGCATCAGCCGATTCAGGGCCAGTGGCCGTGGTTTTAATGTGCCTAGGATAACAACCAAAACTGGGCACCAACCACGCGGGCAGCTGCCGACTCAAATCCTCTGCAATCAAAGGAGCTCGTTTATCGGCCATAGTCAATTGCAACGCGCTACTCGGTGCTCGACACAACACCGGTGTCCCATCATCTTTTAAATGCCCCAACCACTGGGCTTCCAGTTCTGAGACAAACAATAAGTTGCCACGATCCGGCAGCACCGACACCTGCTGAATAAAACGCACGGTTTCATCAGGTAATTCGGCATAATCCATACTGACACGTCCAGGCAACCCAAGTTGGCCCGCCACGGTGAACGCAATGGCTAACTCTTTTAGGGTATTCTCTGGTGTGATGCGAAACTCAAAAGGCCGCATAGCAAGCCCTGTAACAACCGTCCGCTCACTCGGCCGATCATAATGCTGGTTGACAGCAAAAGGCTGATCGATCGCTTGCGTAGCCCAGTCATCAAAAAGCCCCATGTATCTGACGTAGTACGCTTGCTCCTCAGGGTTCAAAGACAATATTGACGTTATATGTCGACACAGAGCGCCCATGCGATGCTCAGCAATCCCCGCTTGCTCCAATACCCAATCCGCTTGATACATCGGTTGAAAAAATTCATTGATCCCAGGGTTTCCCCAAGCAGGCCCTTTATTGCTAACGCCAGCCTCTCGAAAATGTTCGCCATTACCCGGCCGTGCCGCCACCGGATACGTTAACCGCAACTGGCCATCCTCTGCCATCGAATAGTCAGGATGACTGATTGAAAACACCGTAACATCGGTAAATGATTCCAAAATTTCAACCCAGTCATCCCGACCGATAATCCCGACCGCGATCGGCTTTTGATTATGAGCCAGCTTATCCGGTTGCTGATCGCTGTACAGCGTTAAGGCAGGGTGACGCCAATTTTCTGGAATACTCGAAGGGGAAATCCCAAGCGCCGCCTCACGCACCCCAAAGGTCGATTCATTTCCAGAAAGCGAATCCAAGGGCTTTAACCAGCTCACCCCTTCCGGAATTGAGGCGTCAGGTAAATGAGAGGACCGAACTCGTTGAAAGGGCTCTTCGCCTTGGATCAAAACATCCAGTGGATCTCGGATTGATTGTTGATCATGTTGTTCGGCATGCACCAACAGTTTTTGTTGAAACGCATGTTTAACTTGAGGATCAATATGAGTGACATGCAACTGCGTACACTGGCCTGCATTTTCCAATGCAGCGCTATTCTTAGCCAACTCGGCGACCGCATCCATATCTTGCACGTTAGAGCCTACAAACAACATATTGGGCCCTTGCGCACTGCCATAAAAACGACCAGGCCCCTCCTCACCCTCATAAGTTTCCATATCGTGTTTAACAGCTCGCGCCGTTTTCAAGCCACCCACTAAGTAGGTATCAAATCCACTGCGCTGATTAAAAAAACGTTTGCCGGCCAAATCGGTGACCAAGATTTGCAATACGTCCTCAGGCGCACCATGCTTAATCAACAACTCTCTGAAGGTCGACGCCATAAAAAAATGATGACTCGCAGTCATGCCATCGCCAACAACCGACACCATCGCCCCTGTGATCAGACCAAAACGTAATTCACGTAAGCCCAACATGTTGGCAAAATTTTCCACCAAAAAGTGGGCTTTGGGTCGCGCCGACGCCAATTCAATTTCACCCCGACTGCACTGCTCCAACAGGTGTTTAACCATCAACTTTTCCAGTCGCTCATCGTCACGCTCTTCACGCAGCTCTGTCCAAGGATCTTGTTTAGGAGTGGCGATGCACTGAGACGCCATGAGCGCTGCTGTGATGTCATCGTCATACAAGTAGTCATCCACCGCTTGCTCAATAATGCTTGCTCTCTGTGCAAACGAAAACTGATGCCAACTGGATGTTCGAGTCGCCTCAATAACCTGTTCGATATCCGCCTGATTGGCAATAAACAACACGCCCATTTTTTTATGATGATGAGGATCCAGCATCACGCCTTGAGGTCGATCTGTTGAGAGCGACTCCCCAGCCACTTGGGACACCAAACGACTGGGGTTATAAGGATAATCCGGATTAACGTCATTTCGATTGACTTGCGCTTTTCGAAGAAGAGCTCGTTGACTGTCGTTCAACGACTGAGTATCACGAAGGTTATTCTGCAATAATAGTTTTGAATCTGGCATGTGATGCATGAGATTGACCTTGAATAAATGGTATCGATTATTTTTAACCAGTATTTTCTCGCCACTTTTTACAGCGATTTCTACAGCACTTTGCGATTCCAGACTTTTCAAAGCGGATATCACAAGACGACTACTGCCACCTAGCATACTTTAACCCTCTTCGCTAAACTTGCGTGAATTTTCACACCTAAATAACAAACAATGAATTTACACCCCATAGATTGGCTTTGCCTCATTTTATACCTTCTCACTATTACAACAATGGGCTTATGGGTGTCTCGCAACAACCACTCCACAGAAGCGTATTTTTTAGGAAATCGTGCTTTTCCGAGTTGGGCCATTGGGCTGAGCTTAGTCGGCACCTCCATCAGCTCAATCACTTTTTTAGCCTACCCAGCCGATGCCTTTAAAACCACTTGGATCCGTTTCATACCAAACCTAGCACTGCCCGTTGCGGCATTAATTGTCAGTTATGGATTTTTACAACATTACCGCAACAACAAAACCACCACAGCTTATCAATTTTTAGAGCAACGCTTTGGCCCTTCCGTACGAACCTACGCCGCACTCACATTTATAGTCGCTCAAATAGTAAGAATTAGCATGATTCTTTATTTAGTGGGATTGCTGTTACAACAATTAACCGGACTGGACATCATACTCAGCGTGGTTTTAGCCGGTTTATTTGTTAGCGTCTACACTGTATTTGGTGGATTCCAAGCGGTAGTTTGGACCGATGTATTGCAAACCATCATACTCATCACCGGTGGTCTACTCTGTTTAAGCGTGATCGTATCGGCTATGCCAGGTGGGCTATTCCAAGTTCTCGACATAGCCCAAGCAAACAACAAAATCAGCTTCAATGCAGTCGTAAACGGAAGCCTAAAACCAATCAGCTGGGGAATCTCATTCAGCGATAAAACACTATCAATGCTATTTTTTGTAGGCTTGATCAGCTGGCTAACCGAATACATTGCCAACCAAAACACGGTACAGCGTTTTTGCGCTTCCAAAAGCACACACGAAGCCAAAAAGGCCATTGCCATTTGCGTGATGAGCAGCTTGCCCATTTGGGCATTTTACATGTTTTTAGGAACAGCTTTATTCAGTTTCTTTCAAACAAACCCAACAGAAGCAACGACTGCCATGCTCAACGGTGAAAGCAAAGTTGAAGCAATACTACCCTACTTTATTTCAAACTATTTACCCAAAGGCATCGCGGGGATCGTAATAGCAGCCGCATTGGCTGCAGCCATGTCATCCGTAGATTCCTCATTAAACTCAATCGCAACGGTCTCTGTCGTCGACCTATATAAACCCAAGATAAAGAAACATGTAACAGACAAGCACTTACTGCACTGTGCATGGCTAATATCCGCTTTCAGCAGTATTTGCATGATCTTAGGCGCAATCTCGTTAGCACTCATTGAAACCAAAACACTGCAACACGCGGCAACCGTATTAGTATCAGTCTTAAGCGGTGGTTTGCTCGCGATCTATTTATTAGGTTTCACCACCATAAAAACAAATACCAAAGCTATTTGGGTTGGTATTATTACAACGTGGGCCTTTTCAATATGGACAGTACTTTCAAAACAACAGCTCATACCCGACTCTCTAAGCGCCCCATTTGACCTTTACTACACAGGGTTAATAGGCAACATAGTCCTATTTTTTGTGGCCTATGCTACCTGTAGGATGAGTCAAATCCATCGAGATTACTTTACAACAAAAGTTTAGCGGTAAAAGACGAAACACGCTGAAAGCATAGACCATGAGAAACAAAAAAAGGGCCAGTTGGCCCTTTTTTTGTTTCTTAATATAAAAGCAAATCTTAGGCTACTGCGGTCTCATCGGATGTAGATTCACCTGAGGCATCCTCAAGCTCTTCATCAGAAGGCAAAGGACGATCAACTAATTCGACATAAGCCATCGGTGCTCGATCCCCATCACGAAAGCCACATTTCAAAACACGAAGATAACCACCAGGTCGAGTTTTGTAACGAGGACCAAGCTCTGAAAAGAGTTTACCCACCGCTTCTTTTGATCTCAAGCGATCGAAAGCAAGACGTCTATTCGCTACAGTGTCATTCTTACTCAAAGTAATCAAAGGTTCTGCATAACCTCGCAGCTCTTTAGCTTTGGGTAAGGTGGTTTTAATAATTTCATGATCAACTAAAGAAGCAACCATATTTCGAAACATCGCCTTACGATGGCTACTATTACGACCAAATTTTCTACCTGATTTTAAATGTCTCATCTCTTTCTATTCTCAAAACTGATAAATGCAATTTTAAATAACGGCTTATCTAAGCTTTAGATTCAATCGCTCATCGTCCTTTAGACTCTGAGGTGGCCAATTTTCTAGACGCATACCCAAAGACAAACTTTTTGAGGCCAAAACATCTTTTATTTCTGTTAAAGACTTTTTACCCAAATTGGGAGTTTTAAGTAGCTCAACTTCCGTACGCTGTACCAAATCACCAATATAATAAATATTCTCAGCTTTTAAACAATTGGCTGAGCGTACGGTCAACTCCAAATCATCAACCGGTCTTAACAAAATCGGATCAATTTGCTCTGAAACTTCTTCTTTTACAGGCGCACTCTCTTGCTCAAAATCGACAAAGACAGATAATTGTTGCTGTAAAATTGTCGCAGCTCGACGTATAGCCTCTTCAGCGTCAATTGTGCCATCAGTTTCAAGATCAATAATCAGTTTATCTAAATCAGTACGCTGTTCTACACGAGCGTTTTCTACGACGTAAGCCACACGTTGAATCGGACTGTATGAAGCATCTAAGCGCAACTTACCAATACTTTGCGCCTCATCACTTTCAACTTCAGAAAGATCAGCAGGTTGATAACCTCGACCTTTACGAACGTGGATTCGCATCTTTAAAGCACCTTCTGAATTCAAATGCGCAATTTCATGCTCACCATTAACAACTTCAATCGCGTGATGGGCTTTAATATCAGAAGCAGTAACAGGACCAGGCCCTTTACTGTCTAACTCTAAAACCGCTTCCTCGCCCTCAATCATACGAACAGAAAGGCCTTTCAAATTCAATAAGATCTGAATGACATCTTCTTGCACACCTTCTAGAGTACTGTACTCATGCAACACGCCATCGATTTCAGCTTCCGTTACGGCACAGCCTGGCATACTCGATAACAGAATTCTGCGTAATGCATTACCCAATGTATGCCCGAACCCTCTTTCTAAGGGCTCCAAAACAACCTTGGCATGACTTTCTGAAATTTCTTCTACCGCAATGTTTCTGGGTTTTAAAAATTCAGCTGCTTTAGAGCGACTCATATAAATTCCTCAAATAGACCTATTCTACAAAGTGGGGAAAAAGACTTACGAGCTTACTTAGAATAAAGCTCAACAATCAGGTTTTCATTAATATCAGCAGGCAAGTCTTCCTGACGATCAGGAAAGGTTTTAAAAATGCCTTTTTTGGCGTCTTTATCAACTTCAATATTAGACATACTCGGACGCTGATCAGCCATTTCAAGAGCAGCTTGGATGCGCAATTGATTTTTAGCTTTATCGCGTACACTCACTTCATCACCAGGCTTAACTTGGTATGATGGGATGTTGACTACTACACCATTAACCAAAATGGCTTTATGAGAAACCAGCTGTCTTGCTTCCGCTCGTGTAGCCGCGAACCCCATTCGATAAACAACATTATCTAAGCGGCACTCTAAGAGCTTTAATAGGTTCTCACCCGTTGCACCTTTCTGGCGAGCCGCTTCTTTATAATAATTTTTAAATTGTCGTTCTAACATGTTGTAAGTACGACGTAAACGTTGTTTTGCTCGTAACTGAACACCGTAGTCAGATAAGCGACCACGACGTTGACCATGTTGACCCGGAGCAGATTCACTACGGCATTTTTGCTCATACGAACGAACGCCACTTTTAAAAGATAAATCCACACCTTCACGACGTGATAGTTTACATTTCGGACCCAAATACCTAGCCATTATTGCTAAACTCCTTAAACACGTCTTTGTTTGGGTGGTCTACAGCCATTGTGAGGGCGCGAAGTACCATCTTTAATTTTGCTTATTTTAAAGCCAACAGAATAAAGCGCTCTAACAGCAGAATCACGACCCGGCCCAGGACCATTAACAATCACTTCATTAAGAGACTCCATGCCCATCTCTTTAGCTGCAGTTCCAGCCTTTTCAGCAGCAACCTGAGCAGCAAATGGGGTGCTTTTACGTGATCCTCTAAAACCGCAACCGCCTGCAGTAGCCCAAGAAACGGCATTACCCTTCACATCGGTCAACGTTATAATAGTATTATTAAACGAAGCGTGGATATGTGCCATTCCTTCGTTAACAACTTTTTTAAGTTTTTTCTTTGGTTTCGACTGCGGCTTTGCCATATTGTACCTACTGCCTGTATTTTAAAATAAAATTATCTTTTAATTGGTTTTCTAGGACCTTTTCGTGTCCTAGAATTCGTTTTTGTACGCTGACCACGTAATGGCAATCCACGACGATGCCTAATACCTCGATAACAGGCCATATCCATCAAGCGTTTGATGTGCATACTCACATCACGCCTTAAATCACCTTCAATGACGTATTTGGCAACTTCAACACGCAGCGTTTCAATCTGATCAGGTGACAAATCTTTGATCACTACCGAAGGAGTAATTGCACAGGCATCACAAATTTTTTGCGCTGTACTACGACCAATTCCATAAATAGCTGTCAATGCGATAACAGCATGTTTGCCATCGGGAATATTAACCCCACCAATACGTGCCATTTAATTACTCCTAAAACTTAAAAAATCAAACCCTAACCTTGTCTTTGCTTATGCTTCGGTTCTGAGCTACAAATAACCATCAAATTACCGTTTCTTTTAATAACTTTGCAGTTTCTGCACATTTTCTTTACGGATGCTCTTACTTTCACAATATCACCTTTAAACCCTTTCAGTAGAACACTGGAAAACCAGCATAAAACAACTTTACACCCATCAACCTTTAGGTTTTCCTTTCAGGTTGGATTTATTCATCAATGATTCGTATTGATGAGAAAACAAATGCGACTGGATTTGAGATAACAAATCCATCACCACAACCACGACGATTAACAATGATGTCCCGCCTAGGTAAAAAGGAACATCGAACATAACCTGCAAAAATTGGGGAAGCAAGCATACCAAAGTTATGTATACAGATCCAACTAAAGTTAAGCGCCCTAATACACTATCAATGTATTTTGCAGATTGTTCGCCAGGCCTGATACCTGGGATAAAAGCACCTGAGCGTTTTAAGTTATCTGCAACATCATTAGGATTAAAAACAAGAGCTGTATAAAAAAAACAAAAGAATACTATTCCAACGGCAAACAATAAAATATAAAGAGGCTGACCTGGCGCCAGAGCTAATGACATCTCTTGTAGCCACTGCCATTCTTGTGAATTCCCTACCCACTGCCCTATACTGGCAGGAAATAACAAAATACTTGTAGCAAAAATCGGAGGAATGACGCCCGCCATATTCACTTTAAGTGGCAAATGACTTTGTTGAGCCGCAAACATACGTCGCCCCTGTTGACGTTTGGCATAATTCACGGTGATCCTTCGCTGCCCACGCTCAATAAAAACAACGAAGCCAATCACTAATAAGGCAATAAGCAGAACACCAAATACTACCAGTAAATGAATATCACCTTGGCGAGAAGATTCCAGCGTTTGACCAACAGCAGAAGGAAGACCAGCCACAATACCAGCAAAGATAATCATAGATATACCATTACCTATACCACGCTCAGTCACCTGTTCCCCAAGCCACATCAAAAACATAGTACCGGTCACTAAGCTAACGACAGCTGTGAAAATAAAAGAAGGGCCAGAAACCAGAGCTACACCCTGCGCTTGCAAGCCAACCGCCATACCCGCTGACTGTATTAAACCAAGGCCTAGCGTGCCATAACGAGTATACTGAGTGATCTTCCTACGCCCCGACTCACCTTCTTTCTTTAACTGTTCCAACTGCGGTGATACAGCCGTGAGCAGCTGCATAATAATCGAAGCGGAAATATAAGGCATAATACCAAGAGCAAGAATACTCATCCGCTCTAACGCACCACCTGAAAACATATTAAATAAAGACACAATGGTGCCTTCATTTTGCCTAAACAAAGCAGAGAGTCGATCTGGATTAATACCAGGAACAGGGATATGGGCTCCAATTCGATAAACAACAATGGCCCAAAATAAGAATTTTAGACGCGCCCAGAGTTCAGACATGCCTTTTTGATCAGCTTGACCGGGTAAGTTTAATCCTGAGAACATTGATTTCCTATTTAACAATAAGGTCTTACAAAAAAAAGTTTGTAAACTGATTAATTGCTATAAGACTTAGAAAACTCACTTAAGCCGTTTGCAGAGATCCGCCCGCCGCCAAAAGAAGCTCACTGGCACCCTTGGTAACTGCAACATTGCCTCCAGAAGACTTAAGCGTATAAGCCCCCTTGACATCCCCCGACTTAAAGAAACGCACACGTTTGGTCGTGTGTTTCAAAAGCCCATGCTTTTGCATGTCTTCAAAAGACACCTCACCTGGGTTAAGAGCATTTAAAGCCGCTACGGGAAGTTTTTCAGTCACAAAACTAACTCGAGATGTGAAACCAAATTTAGGAATTCGTCGGTAAAGAGGCATTTGTCCACCTTCAAATCCTGGTTGTACTGAACCTCCAGAACGAGACTTTTGACCTTTATGACCACGGCCACAGGTTTTACCCAAACCACTGCCCATACCACGACCCACTCGTTTAGCTCGATGAGTTCTGTTGATGCCTTGGCCCAATGTATTTTGACGCATGTTATTTTTACTCCACATCCAACAAGTACTGAACTTTTTTCACCATTCCCATAATCGAGTCGGTTTTAGGCAACTCAACGGATTGGCCAATTTTTCGCAAACCTAGTCCACGAACACAAGACTGATGAGCCTTAAGACGTCCAGATACACTTTTTCTTAAAGTAATTGTTACTGTCGTGGATGACATAACCACCTCTGAAATGTAAATTTATAAAACAATTAGCAGGCTAATGCGCTCACTGGAATGCCACGTTTTGCAGCAACCGTTTCAGGACTAACCTGGGCTCTGAGCGCTTCAAAAGTAGCGCGGACCACATTAACAGGATTCGTTGAACCATAGCATTTGGCTAATACATTCTCTACACCTGCGACTTCAAGCACTGCGCGCATGGCTCCACCCGCAATAATACCTGTTCCCTCTGAAGCAGGCTTCATGAAAATGCGGCTCGCACCGTGGTTACTTAAAACAGGGTGTTGCAAAGTTCCATCTTTCAAATCCACATAGATCATATTTCGCTTACCTGACTCTAGGGCCTTTTGGATAGCAATAGGGACCTCTCTGGCTTTACCTCGACCAAAACCAACCCGACCTGCACCATCTCCCACAACGACTAGGGCTGTAAAACCAAAAATACGACCACCTTTTACAACTTTAGCCACCCGGTTTACTTGGACTAGTTTTTCTTGCAAACCATCTTGCTTTTCTTCATCGCGAGCCATTTAAAAACCTCAAACGTTTTAAATAATTAAAATTTTAATCCAGCTTCTCGAGCCGCATCCGCTACGGCTTTAACTCGGCCATGATAGCGGAACCCCGCACGATCAAAACTAACCGCATCATAACCTGCAGCAACCGCTCTTTCACCCACCAGCTTTCCAATTAAAGCGGAAGATTCAACATTGCCAGTAACTTTACCTGAAAAATCTTTTTCTCGCGTAGATGCAGAGACCAACACATTACCATCCTTGATAACCTGGGCATACATATGACGAGGCGTTCGATATACACGTAAACGCACTTTACCAGACTGTTTAAACTGATGATTTAAACGCTTTGAACGACGAATTCGCGCTTGAAGCTTAACATTTTTTATCTTTCTAACTGACATATCTCAACCAACCCCAACATGAATTAAGATCAAAAAAAACTACTTCTTCTTAGGTTCCTTTGATATAACTCTTTCATCTGTGTAACGAACACCTTTTCCTTTATATGGCTCAGGCGGACGATAAGAGCGAATCTTAGCAGCAACTTGCCCTACTGTATGTTTACTAGAGCCTTTAACAATAATCTCAGTCTGAGAAGGAGTTTCGATGGTAATACCATCCGGTGCATCAAATTCTACCGGATGAGAGAAACCCAAGGTTAAAGACAACTTTTTACCTTTAGCCTGAGCACGATAACCTACCCCAATTAGCTGCAATTTCTTTTCGAAACCCGCACTCACACCAGTAACAGCATTGTTCAATAAGGCTCTCAATGTACCCGCTTGCACCCAAGCTTCCTTAGACTCTTCGGTTACACTGACATTCACTTGAGAACCTTCAAGCATCACTTCAACCAACGCGTGTAACGGCACAGTCGCCTGACCATTTTTTCCTTTAACATTGACTTGTTTTTGCTCGACCTTTATTTCTACACCTGCAGGAAGAACGATGGGCTTTTTTGCTACTCTGGACATGAATCTGACACCTATTTATTCAATGACTGGGTATTAACTAACACTACAAAGCACTTCGCCACCCAAGTTTTCTTCTCTTGCCTGCTTGTCAGACATTATGCCTTTGCAAGTTGAAACAATAGCCACGCCTAACCCACCTTTGACTTTCGGCAAGTCCAAAGACTTTTTATAAATCCTAAGGCCAGGACGACTTACACGTTTAATTTCATCGATAACCGGGATACCATTGAAATACTTGAGATCAACAGATAATACCGGCTTTACAGGGTTGCCTTGCTGACTAAAATCTTTAATAAACCCCTGTTCTTTCAAAACTTTTGCTATGGCAAATTTAACTTTTGAAAAAGGAATTAACACAGCCTCTTTTTGAGCCATTTGGCCATTTCTAATTCTCGTTAGCATATCTGCTATTGGATCTTGCATACTCATTGGGATTAATTTTCTCCTAATTAATCGAACAAACTTAAGCTACCAACTGGCCTTTTTAAGTCCAGGTATTTCACCTTTCATGGCTATTTCTCGTAGTTTATTACGCCCTAAGCCAAATTTACGATAAAACCCATGAGGACGACCAGTGAGCCCACAGCGATTTCTCATACGCGAGGGGGAAGAATCTCTGGGCAATTTTTGTAACGCCAATTGCGCCGACCACTTTTCTTCTTCACTTGCAGAGGGGCTCTTCATTAACTCACGTAATGCTTTGCGGTCCTTAAAATACTTATTTACAAGTTCAGCTCTTTTTTTCTCTCTTTCTAACATCGAGCGCTTGGCCATACAGGTGTTCCTTAAATTTTCTAAAACGAATCGAGTTTTACTACATTCATTAATAATGCTATTTAATCGGTAACTGGAACGCTTTTAAAAGCGCCTTAGCCTCATCATCAGTTTTTGCAGAGGTGGTAAAACAAACATCAAGCCCCTTAATTTTGCTGTCGATCCCATCAAAATCAATTTCAGGAAATACAATTAATTCTTTTAAACCAAAACTGTAGTTACCTTTTCCGTCAAATGATTTAGGGTTTAACCCCCTAAAATCACGTACTCGCGGTAAAGCAATACAAACAAGACGTTTAAAAAACTCATACATATTATGACCACGCAGTACAACTTTGCATCCAATTGGCCATCCTTCTCTGATTTTAAAAGAGGCCACTGACTTTCTTGCTCGCGTGACAACAGCCTTTTGCCCAGCAATAGCCGACAGATCTTTAACGGCCACCTCAACAATTTTTTTATCCTGGACAGCACTGCCTAGACCCATATTTAATGTGATCTTTTGTAGTTTTGGCGCTTCCATAACACTATTGTAACCAAAGTCTTTAACTAACTGAGGCAATACGGTTTCTTTATAATGCTGTGCAAATTGACTCATAATACGTCCGTAGGCTTTTTATTGGATCTAAATACTCTTACTTTTTTACCATTATCACCAGCAACAAAACTAACCTTATCCCCTTTATTTATTTCAGGGTTGAACAAGGCCAAATTCGACATATGAATGCCAGATTCGCGAGATTCTATGCCGCCTTTCACATTTTTTTGCGGGTTCGGTTTAATGTGTTTCTTAACAAGGTTAACTCCGGCCACATAGGCTCTATTATCGTCTTTAAAACCAATAATTTTGCCTCGTTTACCCTTATCTTTACCTGCAATGACTACGACTTCATCATCACGCTTCAGTCTTTTCATTGTTTACCTCAATTTGAATAATATAAATCCGCTTTAGGCCAAATGTGCAGCCTAATTCATAGAGACTAAAGTACTTCAGGAGCCAGTGAAATAATACGCATATATTTTTCACGCAACTCACGAGTAACAGGGCCAAAAATACGTGTTCCTATAGGCTGCTTTTGACTGTTCAATAAAACAGCCGCATTTCGATCGAAACGTATAACAGATCCATCTTTACGACGAACACCTTTACGAGTTCTTACAACCACGGCCAGTAAAACATCACTTTTAGAAACACGACCTCTTGGTATTGCTTCTTTTACTGTGACTTTAATCACATCTCCTACACCAGCGTAGCGACGTTTAGAACCACCCAATACTTTAATACACATTACTTTTCGTGCACCACTGTTATCAGCAACTTCTAGCACACTTTCTGCCTGAATCATGGTTTATCCTCAACTCAACTCTTCTTTAATAACTTACTCAGGCGCTTTCTAAACGCTTAATAGCAATCACTTGCCAAGATTTGGACTTTGAAATTGGCCTATGCTCTTCAACTGTTACGATATCACCTTCTAAACAATCGTTTTTCTCATCATGAGCATGAACCTTCGTCGACTTACGCAAGAACTTACCATAAAGTGGGTGTTTTACACGCCGTTCTAGTTTAACAGTAACGGTTTTATCCATTTTATTGCTCACCACCACACCCGTGAGCTTACGCTTAAGACTCTTTTTTAAGCTCATAATGCCGCCTTTTCATTTTTAATTGTGTAGATTCTTGCCACTTCTCGTTTCAACTTCTTAAACAAATGATTAGTATTCAATTGGTCCGAACTTTTTTGCATACGGAGTTTAAATAACTTGTTCAAATTTTCTTTAGCTAAGGCATCTAACTCATCTGTGCTTTTGTCTCTTAACTCTGAAGCTTTCATGTCTCTTGCTACCTAATTAACTGAGTAACTTTTAGGTTCTGAAATTAAAAAAACCTAAAATTGAAAATTTACATTAATTGTCTTTTAACAATGGAAGTCTTAATTGGCAATTTTGCGGCGGCTAGATTCAGAGCTTCTATCGCAATATCCTCTGACACACCTTCCATTTCATACAATACTTTGCCAGGTTGAATCTGAGCCACCCAGTACTCAACATTACCTTTACCTTTACCCATTCGCACTTCCAGAGGCTTTTTGGATATCGGCTTATCAGGAAAAATTCTAATC
>CAZECE010000134.1:0-6490 GCA_964510525.1 uncultured Pseudomonadales bacterium
CACCGTCAATTTCGCGGGTAACCGCAACGGTATCGCCATCAACTTTTACTTCTGAGGCAAACGTGCCTTGGCCACAACCGACAAGTGCCGCAAGCATTTGTCCGGTTTGGTTATTGTCTGAATCAATCGCTTGCTTACCAAGAATGATCAGACCGGGTTGTTCTTGTTCAACGACTTTCGCCAGCAGCTTTGCCACCGACAATGAATCTGGACCATCTTCGGTATCGATTCGAATGCCGCGATCAGCACCGAGCGCAAGAGCGGCTCGAACTTGTTCTTCACAGGCTTTTGAACCTATGGAAACCACGACAACTTCACTCGCTGTTCCTGCTTCCTTGAGGCGAACTGCCTCTTCAACAGCGATTTCACAAAATGGGTTCATGGCCATTTTAACGTTGGTTAAATCAACAGCCGTTTTCTCTGCATTGACGCGTACTTTAACGTTGTAATCAATCACGCGTTTTACCGCGACTAATATTTTCATACCCCAATCCTTAACTTTTGTTACTAGAAATGTTGCTAAAAAACTGAATAACCTTCAAAAAAGAGTGCACAGCCCATCAAAACCCCGCATTATTGTGGATTGCCTTTACTCAGGTCAAGCAATGAAGCTTGTCCATTCAAGTACAAATCACGGAGGCCGTGGCTTGACGAGCGATACCTTAACCTTACAGTGGAGTGATTACATCATCTATGTTGATGAAAGCGGTGACCACAGCCTCACCAGCATCAACCCGGATTATCCTGTCTTCGTTTTAACCTTTTGCATATTTCATAAAAATAATTATGCCGATTCCATCGTCCCCGCACTGACGAAATTCAAATTTAAGCATTTTGGTCACGACATGATGGTATTGCATGAGCACGACATTCGAAAAGAAACCAATGGCTTTAATTTTAAAAATAGAGCAGGCAAAACAGCATTTCTATCAGAGCTGAGTGAACTCATTGAACAGCAAAATTTTATCATTATTGGTGTTGTTATCGATAAGAACCAACTAGCTGATAGACATCAAGCTCCAGGCAATCCATATCATATCGCTTTAAAATTCTGCTTAGAACGCCTGCACTATTTCTTACGAGAGAAAAACCAGCACTCACTACATACCCCGATTATTCTAGAAAATCGCGGCAAAAAAGAAGACAACGAACTTGAACTAGAATTCAGACGGTTGTGCGATGGCCAAACCATACATGGCCTAAACCTCAATTTCCATGCAATATTTGCTGATAAAAAAACGAACTCGACAGGTTTACAGCTCGCCGACTTAGTGGCTCGACCTATTGGTTTACGTATTATTAGACCTAAGCAAGCAAACAAAGCCTTTCAGATTCTGGAGAAAAAGCTTTTTAGCAAAAACGGAAGAAAAGGAGCGGGCTCTGGTTATGAAGGGTATGGATTGAAATGCTTTCCTTGATTCAAGCGCCTAAAAAGCGAAAAGCCCCGGTGATCACACCGAAGCTCCAACGCCGATCGGGCACTCCCAATCCACTTGATACTATATTAGGCTATTTTAGAGAAAAATTGCAATACTGACTGACAAGCCATTGCAAAGTTTGTGAGAAAAGCAGCAGGTTATTTATAATATCGACTTTTTTGACGCCATTTTTGATTAGTCCATTTCCATTGGGAGACGCCACATGACCTCAGGTGATGCCACCATAGATCCTACTACTGCTGAACGCGAGTCCATGGAAGTCGATGTTGTGATCGTCGGCGGTGGGCCTGGAGGTCTAGCGGCTGCATGTCGATTGCAACAGTTAGCCACGGAAAAAGGCGAGCCATTAAGCATTGTCGTTGTAGAAAAAGCCTCTGAAATTGGCGCTCACATTTTATCCGGCGCTGTGTTAGACCCTAAAGCCTTGTTTGAACTGTTCCCTGAAACCCAGCAAAGCGACCACGCTGTCCATCAGCCTGGTGGCATTCTAGAAACCCCAGTCACAGCCGATGAAGTCTACCTGTTTCGCAACCAAGAAAAAGCCACTCAAATTCCTAATGCACTCGTCCCGAAGAGCACACACAACGACGGTAATTTTGTGGTCAGTCTGGCTAACGTCTGTCGCTGGCTGGGTGAACAGGCCGAAGCGCTGGGCGTCGACATTTTCCCCGGTTTCGCGGCCAGTGATTTATTGCTTGGTGATAACAACGAAGTTCAGGGGGTTGTCACGGGTCATTTTGGCGTCGACCACGAAGGCAAAGCCAAGCCCGGCTTTATGGCCGGTATGGAGCTCAAAGCCAAATATACGATTTTTGCCGAAGGCTGCCGGGGCCATTTAGGCAAACAGCTGATCTCCATGTACAACCTCGCCAACCAAACCCAACACTATGCCATCGGCATCAAAGAACTGTGGGACATCGATCCGAAAAAACACCAGCCGGGTAAAGTCGTCCACGGCTTTGGCTGGCCCTTACTGGAAAATGGCGCCACAGGCGGCGGTTTTCTTTACCACACCGCCAACAACCAAGTATCGATGGGATTGATCACAGATTTAAACTACGACAACCCTTATTTAAGCCCATTTGATGAAATGCAGCGCTTTAAGTTACACCCAGTGATCCGCGAAACTCTAGAAGGCGGCAAGCGCGTCTCTTATGGTGCCCGCGCGATCAACAAAGGCGGCTTTCAAGCCGTTCCTCAAATTGCTTTCCCTGGCGGCGTTCTCATCGGCTGCGATGCCGGGTTTATGAACTACGCTAAAATCAAAGGCAGTCATAACGCCATGAAAACGGGCATGTTAGCCGCCGAAGCCATCTTCGAAGCTTTAGAGAGTGGCGATACGGGTGGCAATACGTTGTCGAACTACACAGAAAAATACAAAGCTTCTTGGGTATATCAAGAACTTTGGGAAACACGGAACGTGGCCCCGGCCATGCACAAATACGGCATGATCAAAGGCAGCGCTTATACTTTCCTTGATCAAGTCATCCTTGGCGGCAAAGCGCCTTGGACGCTGACCGACCCTGTTCCCGATCACAAATGCATGAAACTGGCCAAAGACAGCAAACAAATTGAATACCCAAAACCCGATGGCAAACTGACGTTCAACAAACTGGATTCGGTGTTTTTATCCAACACCAACCACGAAGAAGACCAGCCTTGTCATTTGCAATTAAAAGACGCAGAGCTCCCTATTCGCGACAACCTACCCAAATACGCGGAGCCCGCCCAGCGGTATTGCCCTGCTGGGGTGTATGAGGTCGTCGAAGAAAATGGCGATCAACGGTTTCAAATCAATGCACAGAACTGCGTACACTGCAAAACCTGCGACATCAAAGATCCTGCGCAAAACATCAACTGGGTAACACCTGAGGGGACGGGCGGGCCGAATTACCCAAATATGTGAGCGTAAACTCTACTTAGTCATGATCCCACTGGATGCCAGATCAAGTCTGGCATGACGTAAACAAAGCTTACAGACATAAAGTTAAGCAAGAGCGTCATCCCAAACTTGATTTGGGATCCAGGGAACAAAAGCACGAAGATCAAACCTAGAAACAAGCCTGCAAACAGTTGCTACTTGACTCACACCATCTACAAATAATAAGAAACAAATCCACTTACCCCGGCACACCAAAATAAAACCACTCTCCTCCCACATCCGAGAAGGCTTTCGGCAACACCACATAACCTGACTCAGCCGCTCTAATTTCTTCACCATCCTCATAAACTGCCAACAACTCACCTGCCTCAACGGCATCGAAGTGCCGCCAATCTTTGGCGAATTGGCCTGCCCGCCTTTTATAATGAACCGTTTTCATCACCACAGTACGGCGCTCTTTGCCTTCAGCAAAATCGGTTTGCGTACCAGTTTGCTTAACAGGTTGACCATCGACTAACTGCAAATGCTGCAACGCCATCACAATCGCTTGAGCACCAATATCGGCATTATTGTCGTTATTATGCTGACCACACTCGAGCGTAACTGAAATACCGCCCTTATCTCGAACATATTCCGTGGTACCAATCGATTCTAAGCGCCCTTTTTCAGAATCTTCTTGGTTCGCAAACGCCTCAGACCACCCACTGACAAAGTCATTCACCCCTAACGAATAGGCAAACGACGTTTCAGCGGCATCCGCCCCGCCCAAGAAAATAAAAGGCCCGCCAGGAGAAGCATACGAGTGCAAATCCAACAACACATCGGCTTGATCCAGCACGCTGCATAAAATAGGATCTATAAAATCCTCATAAGCCGTTGGATGTTGCTTTACATACAGATAGCGATTGAGGTTGCGATCAACAAATCGCACCTTTTGCGCCAGTGCTCGAGGATTGCACACCGGCACCATCAACAAGCGCCCCCGAGACAAAACCAAATCACCGGCATCCAATTGGCGTGATATCGCCTCGATCGCACACTTGCCGCAAGGCTCATTACCGTGAACACAGCCCAATACAACCAGTGTTGGACCAGCATCAAAAGCCTGATATTGGAAAATTTTTAGCATCCGGCCATGCTACTCCAAAGAGCACACCACAACAACTCGCAAGCAAAACCATTAGGCCCCAGGCGCCATTAAGCCCCATTCGGGATCAAACGCGACGTACCCACGACAACCGTTTCAGAAATCGATTCACCTTCCAGCTGAGAAACACAGGTAATTTCAACCAACGCCATTTGAAATTCTTCTAAATCAAAGTCCGCAACGTCCACTTCATAATAATTCAAATCCACTGTCACCGTCACCCCATCCAAATCAATGGGTACGGCTTGATTCAAAATAGGCTCAGCCGCGGTGATGGCTTGATTTATTAAATCTTCATCGGCTTTGACATATTCCACACAGCTTTCTGCAGCCTGATAAGCCTGGTGGATTTTTTGTTGATTGGAGACAATACCCGCATTTAATACCATGGTTTGTGAACTGCTCATGACCATCACGCTCAAAACAGACAGCACCACCAAAGCAATGACCAACACAACACCTTTTTGGCGATCAGGTGATCGCAGGTAAGATGACTTTAAATATGATCTTTTTTTATCAACTAAATACATCATTAAAAATCTTTTAGCATGCCCCCGAATTAACTTCGGTTTTTTAACTGAACAACTTTAGAAAACACTTTTTTAACACCATATTGATTTTGGTAATCACTGGACGATAACAGCTGATCATCGAGCAAGTAAGTTTTGGTATCAGGATACCTGTTCGAGCTGCTTAACGACGAAGCCAACAAACTCACCTTAACCGCACCAACGGCCAGCATACCTGTATTAACCAAATCTGCTGCATCCGGTGGGTGATACACAACGTTTCCAGAACTCAACACTAACTCGTAACTCAGGCGCAAGTATTCAACCCCTTCGATCACCAATTCAGGGTCGTCTGTTTTCAACAAATTGTATCGATACAAACCATAGACAGAATCGCCTCTGGGCGTCTTGATGTGCGTTTCGGCAATGTAGTAAAGATCGCTATTAAAACGTCGAACCAATACATTGGGATTTTGTAAATACGTATTGTTAAGCGCGATCGACTCATTACTGCTATCTGAGTGCTCCAACACCACTGTATTATCAGCGGTCATCTCTGTCACGCCGGTAATGGTAAACACATCCCCTTTCACGCAATCACCCAGGTAAACGACATCCCCTTCTTGAAAATTAAGCCGCTCTTGGTCTTCTCCTGAAATGGTAATCTCACTGGTAGTAGAGCTCATATTAAGCGCTAACTCAGCGCCATCCGAAGACGCGTACTGCACCGCAAATACATCACTGGAATGTCTAGGGGTCGCCTCAAGGCTGTCACCTAAGTTGGTAAAATTAACAATATCCTGCTGCACAGAAGACAAGGCGCCAGGGTCCGGCAGCCAGGCCCCCGTATCGGATATACGGAAGCCTCGCAATGAAGATTTCGCCAAGACCAGAGAATCCGGAACGGCATCAGAAACGGGGGCGATCTGAGAATTCACATCCCAAGCGTAAGATGACAAATTAGTATCAAATACCTCATCATCACCCAGTGTTGGCTCCAAACAACCGTAATTACCTCGCAAACGCAACGCCATTTCAATGGTTTCCAAAGCAAAGTGGCCCTGTTGCAGCGTAGAATTGATGCTTTCACTGGTTACATACGATTTTTTAACATCCTCTGATATGCTGACCACGCCTGCTGCCAGAAAAGCCCCTAAGCCCATAGCGACCATAAGCTCCACTAAACTGCCGCCTCTGACTCGACTAAAGCGTGCATGCTGTGTTGAAGACATCCTGCTATTGTTATGCATGGGCTTTCATTTAACCTTTAAACTCACTTTTATTCTGGGTTTCGATACCAATAGCTGTTTTGCCATTTCATATTGACCACCCCTTTCCCAGAACTTGCAAACGGCTTCTCCAGCCCCACCACAACCTGACTTTTCCCATTCAGTAAGACCACACTCGGTTGTGGCGGAATGGATGCCGTGTTCAATCGGATTCTTCTATCATCGTTATCAATATCGCCGTCTTGATCAAGATCCTCAACAGCGCTACCCGTTTGTACATTTAA
>CAZECE010000135.1:0-7741 GCA_964510525.1 uncultured Pseudomonadales bacterium
GCAGCCGTATCCGGCTTTAGATACAGCGCGCTTTCCAAAGCCGCGGTGGCAAAAATCTCTATCGCATAAGGCGCGTACTTATCCGCTTTTATGGCTCGGATCAGGTTGAAACTGGTTTTTTCCAACACGCTGTACCAGGCACCGCTGGAACTCTCCACCATGTCACGATGCCTGCCCTGAAGGCGCTCAAATAACGCGCATGTCATGCCAGCATCTGCCGAACCACCCAGGCCTTTATGCAAGAAATATTTAATCACGACATTATCATTGAGTCTTTCGTAACGCCCTTGATCCTGCGTACGGGTCATGTGATTGCGTTCAATCAAATCGCGACAGCGTGAAAAAGGCACCTTGTCGTAAGGAATGAATTCAACTTGCCGCAATCTTTCTTGCACAGCTCCAGCTTCAACACCTCCAAACGCAAGACCTCCTCTCATACCAAGTCGTGGCATAAAGACTTTAAAATCCATGGCGCTGACAAAGTGTTCGTCTTGCGGATCGGCCACCAAAACAAGGTCGATGATACGACCCACTTTGATCACCTTCATATTTTGATTTTCAACACCCATCACTTGAATAGGCGCGCTATCCGCCTTGAAATAATGGGTTAACAAACGACATTTGAGATGACTCGCCGTGCGTTGCACGATATTTGATGAGCGTTCTTTTACGTTATCTTGTGGGTTTTCTTGAGGATTGTCTTGTGGATTGTTTTGTAATTTAGCCAGGTCACGTAAGACCAACACAAAATCAAAATCCGCTAGCGGCTCATGCCGACCAATCAGCCAAGACTTAAACTGGCTGCCTTTGCCATAAATAGATACATCCACCGAGTCATCATAATCAATCGCGTCATACAGGCACTCAATTAAAGCAAAAAGACTATGAGAACTAACCGTCTGCTGACGACAATCCCTAAACTCACACACCCGTGTTTGATTTGTCGGCGGAAAGGGGTGGATTTCTTTTGATAATAGCGCAAAAAGACCCTTTATTTGATCGGCTTGGATCGGTTGCGACTGAGAGGCCACCGTGTCTTGAGAAGGACTACTGAACATAAAGCGCTAAATGCACAATCGGTAAAAGACCTTGCAGCAAAGGTTATTGGTCCATCGCAAACAAAATCTTTTTTTGCTTATATGGCATTAAGCGCGCCACTTAATATTGCACCCAATGCTTGGTTTTGCCTCAACCACTGGCTGGCCTGAGAGCATATTATTCGCCGCCGCTTCAATGTCTCGGCCGTCTACCGGGAAATCATTCCCAGGGCGGCTGTCGTCAAACTGGCCGTGGTAAACAAGCGCTAAATTGGCATCGTAGAGGAAAAAGTCCGGCGTACAGGCCGCATCATAGGCTTTGGCCACAGCTTGTGTTTCATCAAACAAATACGGGAATGGATAGCCAAACTCAACGCTGTCTGCTTGCATTAATTCCGGTCGGTCTTGCGGATAGGATTCAATATCATTGGCGTTGATCGCTACCACCCCTATACCCTGAGACTGCAAGCGCTTTGCTAAAGCGGCTAACTCGGTTTTAAGGTGCACCACGAAAGGACAATGGTTGCAGATAAAGGCCACCAAGACGCCCTGTTGTCCTGCCACTTGCTGCAATGTAAAACGCTGACCTTGGGGGTCCGGCAATTCAAAATTTGGCGCTTTGGTGCCAGAATCTACCGTATTTGAAGAGGTCAAGACCACGTTATTCGCCTCCGGCTTCTAAAAGAATCGATTCCACCAAAGGACGTAATTTGGTCAACCCATGCTGATCACCAATTTGTAAAGATGTCTCTAGGTCGTGCTGATCAATATAAAACGCCTTTAACGCAAACAAGGCACCGACACGATTGCCACTGGCGCAATGTACGACTATATTTTTGCCCGTGTACTGATCCAAGATCTCAGCCAACCGTTTGCTGTTTTCAAATGAAATGTCTTGCGGACCTAAGATCGGCAGGTGCTCATAAACCATGCCCGTGGACTCGACAATAGCCTGCTCTGGAAAATCTTGCAGTTCTGCATTGGGACGCATGTTGACCACAACATCAAAACCCTCCAGCTGAAGCGCTCGAAACTGCTCTTCTGTGGGCTGCCCACCGACCATTAACCTTTCGGCCGCTTGATCCGGCACTTCATTAACCGGCACATCATTCATCGTCATCTGGGTCTCCCTTTTATTGCCTATTTGAAAGTCATCTAAATACTGAGGCGGCGGTGGCAACCATTGAGGCGCTTGCGCCAAAACATCATTTGCATAATAAAAACTCGTTACTGCACATAGCCAAACCGTCGTTTGAAACCCTCGCATGTTCATAATACTATGCGCCCCTTAGTCATCGATAAAACAGAAAGGATCTCTGCTCATGTCGCTTAAAGTCCATTTTCAACCTGCTGTTAGCCTCAAGGTAGGCCCGACTCGCACAATTGCCCCTCTCAGCGCCATTTTTTTGAGCTCGATTATTTTAACCAGCTGCGGTGGCGATGACTATAACGAAGGCAACAATACCACCGAATTCAGCGACGTTCGTTTGGTCTCTGTCAGCGCTACGGGCGACACCGCGGACATCGCTGCCAACATTGAGTACAAGATCTCTGACCCCAGCGCCGTCCTTAAAGTCTCGGCCACTAACGAGGACAGCGAAACCATCAGCGTTAATGTCGGCACCGGCGACTACGGTGATGCTTTAACGCTCAATCAAGGCGAAGGCAGCGCCACACTCGAGTTCGCTATTACACCCGACCCTGAGACCCCCACCACGCCCATTGTGTTGCAATCTTGGTTAACGGCCAATACCACCGACAGTAAAAATGCGGGGTACGCCTTTTCAACCACTGACTATACCGTTGGCTTTTCAACCACGGCAACGAGACAGATCACCAATTTAACGGGTTTAACCATTGTACCCATCGACGGCAGCTACAGTGTCGCTTTTAACGAGACTTTTCAGGCAAAAGAGCACATCTTTCGATTTCGAGTGAACGATCAAAACGGTCAGTCTGTTACAGGCTTGGAAGAGGCCTTTAATCAGTACTTCTCGATTGTGGAAAACGGCGTGTCGGCAGACCGCGAATCCATTGACAGTGGTGAAGAACAATCCGATGCTTTATCCACGTATTTTGTTGTCGATGCCAGCGACAGTATTGTACAGGCCGGCAGTACTGACGCTGTTCGCGAATCCGTTTCCAAAACCATTATATCTTTGTATGGCTTATCGGACTTTTACTACCGCCAGTTCGCCACACAAGTTAGAACCTTATCCAGCATGAGAGAACTAACATATGATAGAACTGATGGCTTTACTTCCTTGTATCACGCAATAGATCTCACGTTAGATGATATCGCCGCCAATACCAACACTCGCCAAAAAGCGATGATTGTCTTCACTGATGGTGATGATAACTATAGCCAGAACTACCCACCCAACCTTTCAAAAAATGACACCTACAATTACTTACTGGGCCGAATTCAAACCACCGCGGCCAATACTCTAGGCGGCTTAGCCATTTACACCATCGGTCTGGGCAATGGTATCGATGAAACGCGCTTAACGGAAATTGCCGAGGCCACTCAAGGCGCGTTTGTTGCTGCTAGCAGCGTCGAAGACTTAAACGAGAAATTCTCCGAGATCTACAGCCTGATTCGCAGCACTTACACGCTCTCTTACTTATCGCCCAACTTAGGCGATACCAGCTCGTTGGTCTTAGGCATCGACATTGATGGCGTCACCGACGAATACACGATCGTGCCTTAAAAAAGCGCCTTAACATAGCGCTTAAATCTGGCACCTCAAGTTAACGCCTTAAGTCATAACTTCAGAGCTTGAAAAAACTGCAACGCGGACTAAATCGACTCGAAGATTGGGGCAATCGCCTGCCCCACCCGACCTTGTTATTTGTCTATCTGTGCGGCTTCACCCTGCTGCTCTCATGGGTCTGCGCCCGCCTTTCAATCAGCGCCCTCAACCCCATCACCCACAACACCATTGAAGCCAGCAACTTACTCTCGGCTTCGGGCTTACAGCAGATTCTGTCTAAAGCGGTGAGTAACTTCACACAGTTCGCGCCCGTCGGCCCAGTGATTGTGGTGACGTTAGGCCTGGGCATCGCGGAAGCTTCCGGTTTACTGAAACAGCTGTTAAACGCGATTGTCACTCGCACCCCCAAATGGGCGCTCAGCTACAGTATTGTCTTTGCTGGCCTGATTTCCAACATCGCTGCCGATGCGGGTTACGTGGTGTTGATCCCTTTGGCGGGTTTGCTGTTTCAGCAAGCGGGCCGTCATCCGCTCGCAGGCATTGCGGCTGCCTTTGCTGGCGTCTCAGGCGGTTACAGTGCCAACCTGTTACTGGGTCCGGTGGATGTCCTGTTGAGCGGCATCACAATGGAGGCGATGCAACTGTTGGACTCAGCCGAGAGCGCGCATACGACCACAAACATAGGCCCTGCCAGTAATTATTATTTTATGCTGGCCTCCACCCTTGTGATCACTTTCTTAGGCGGACGACTCACCGACAGCGTTGTCGAGCCCAGTTTGGCCCCTATTGATTCACCTGCGCTCAAAGCCGAAGCTAAACGGTTTCAGTCCGATCAACATGCGCTTAAACACACACTCATAACAGCCATCGGGTTCATTGGGTTGATAGCGCTGGCTCTCTGGCTACACCCAAGCTGGCTGACCTCAGAACTCGGCTTTTCACATACCCCCTTTATGCAAAGCTTAGTACCGCTAATTGCCCTCTTTGCCGCTGTTTGTGGCTTGGTATACGGTTTTAAAAGCAGGGCATTCAAAAACCACCGCGATGCCATCAACGCGATGGAAGCAACGCTAGGTACGTTATCAGGTTATTTGGTGTTGATGTTTGTAGCCGCTCAATTCATCAATTGGTTCAACTGGAGTCAGTTAGGGTTGATCACAGCGATCAAAGGTGCTGAGCTGATTCGTTGGCTCGAGCTTACAGGGCCACCGCTGATCGTATTAATGATTGTCACTACCGCCGGCTTAAATTTACTGATCGGCAGCGCATCCGCAAAATGGGCCTTATTCGCGCCCATCTTCGTCCCCATGTTAATGCTTTCTGGGGTAGCACCAGAAGCGGTGCAAGCTGCTTACCGCATCGGCGACAGCAGCACCAATATCATCACTCCCTTGATGCCTTACTTTCCTTTAGTCGTCGCTTTCGTACAACAATACGATTCAAAACGCGGCATTGGCACTTTGATCGCCATGATGCTGCCTTACAGTATGGTATTTTTAGTGACTTGGGGTGCACTGCTGTTAACCTGGATGCAGCTCGGTTGGCCGCTGGGGGCGTAGCTCTCACTCTTTTAGTGTCTCGCTCTTTTCTCATTTTGGTCTATCTTTAAAGCACGTTTTAGAACGCACTGTCGTGTCAACAGGATATCTTAAATGCCCCAAATTGAGCATCGGGAACTTATTGCAAATGGTATACAGTTCCATGTTGCAATATCTGGAAATGAAAGCGGCCCTGCCTTACTGTGTCTTCATGGCTTTCCCGAAGGTTGGATGAGTTGGAAACCATTAATGGAGCGATTTCCCGAGGCTCGCATTTATGCGCCCACATTACGAGGTTACCCTGGCAGCGAAGCCCCCTCAGATGGGTATGATGTCTTTACCCTGACTGATGATGTGAAAGCCTTAATCGAAGCACTGAATCTGGATAAGCCGATTTTAATTGCTCATGATTGGGGTGGGGAATTAGCGTGGTTGTTTGCCCATCGCTATGGAAACATGATCCAACATTTTGTGGCAATCAACGCCCCCCACTTGAAAACGCTGGCACGAGCCGTGATAACAATGGACGATTTTCAAGCATTACGAATCCCCTGGTTAGCCACCTTCCAAATTCCAGAATTACCGGAAAGGATCATCGCGAATCCAATCGGTCGTCAATTACTTCGATTATCCATTGTGCTTCGAGAGGGGCGGCCTGGCTCTATGGACCGAGCGTTAGTTGATGACATGGTGAATCGGTTTAAAACCGCCAATAGTATTAAACCACCAATTGAGTACTATCGAGACGTTGTTGCAACCCACCTAAACCCCATTAAACTGAAACGCCTGCTGAAGGCCTACAAACAAAACATACCCGTTCCCATCACCTTGATTTGGGGGATGAAAGATAGGGCTTTGACCGCTAAGATTGCCCTCAAAAGTGAGCGGGATGCCGGTCGTGAAATTGAGTGGCGGCCCCTCGAAAACGCGGGCCATTTTGTCAGTCTAGACTCTCCTGACCAACTCACAGAGGAGATCAGGCGGATTACAAACTTGTACAGTTCTGAAATAATTGCGGATCAACAACATCAAGCTCACTCGAGATAGCTACTATATAGCTACTACAAAGACATAGGATAGCTACTACAAAGACACAGGCATGGAAGCAGCGCAACATAAAGCCCTCACCAACATCTTCTCAAGCTTTAGTTCTGTGGAAATTGCTTGGCTGTATGGTTCTCGCGCACGAGAAGACCATCAGGGAGACAGTGATTATGACTTTGCCGTTGCCCTTATTTCTGACTCAATTGGCAGTTCTGACTCAATTGGCGATCAGAACCTATTAGACACATTAACCCAACACCTGTCCGAAGCATTGACAAAAAAAGTCTCAATCGTTGACATTAACAAAGCACCAACGCCGCTTGCATACAACATCATTGATCAAGGTATCGTTTTATTGTGTCGCAATAATTTAAGACTGCATAAAGAAGAGCAACGCATTTGGTCCAAATGGGAGCACTATTGCTTTCATCACGAACAGCAAAATCCTAACTAACCGCATTTCATGGAATGAAACTCTTTATGAGCCCTATCGACTACAAAGCCTACGCATACGCCATCAGAGAACAAGCTCAGCAGCATCTTAGTGGTCTAGACGAATTAACCAACACATTGGCTGAACGCCCCTTATCCTTTAACGAAAAAAACGCCACAGAACGAAGTCTGCAAGTGCTTGTTGAAATCGTCATTGGTTGCGCCAAACACACCCTCAAATCTCAAGGCAAACCACAACCGTCCGAAGCCAATGTTGCCGTCACGCGCGCCTATGAAATTTTGCAACCTATCATCCCAACATTACAGCAACTCACCAAAGCCGTCGGCATGCGTAACACCATCATTCATGATTATCTGAATATCGATTGGGACATTTTTGAGAGCGTGATGACACAAAAAAAGTATCACGATTTAATGGGGTTTATTGAGGCAGCTATTCAGTTTTTATTAAAACAATAGCCGCTAATACCTGACACAAAAAGGCCTCTTTGACAGCCTACTAATCCAGTTATAAGCCGATTTTCTTCATAGATGCTTACGCTGCACCTATCCTTAACCCCTCGAACCTGTATAATGCACAATCAATTTTTATTTACCCACTCTTTACTCTTACATGGCATTGACCCTTCATGACTGACTCATTTAATACACTAGGCTTATCCGACTCTCTCCAACGTGGGCTGGACGCCCTGGGTTATGAAACCCCATCCCCCATTCAGGCGCAAAGCATTCCGGTGCTGCTTAAAGGGCGAGACATCATCGGCCAAGCGCAAACTGGCACCGGTAAAACCGCCGCCTTTGCCCTGCCCGCTTTGCAAATGATTGATTTCAAAAAAAACAGCCCTCAGGTACTGGTACTCACGCCCACTCGAGAGTTGGCCATTCAAGTCGCTGAGGCTTTCCAAAGTTATGCACGTCACCTGCCCAAACTGACTATCTTGCCCATTTACGGTGG
>CAZECE010000136.1:0-5271 GCA_964510525.1 uncultured Pseudomonadales bacterium
AGTATCCTGAAGTCAGCTCCTCAACAACATCCCCGATCCCTGGCAATGTCACAGCAAACTGCTCTTCAAAACATCCTACTGCCATGCCCATATTCTTCGGGCGATAAGCCTTGAACTCAAATTCCCTCACTGATTTTCTCTGCGCACTATCCAACGACAAACCCAACCCAGCCGCTAGCCGCTCCGCAAATTCCGCTTTACTGATCGCGGCTTTAGAGCCCAGATTAAATACCCCTGGATGCCTCTGCTGAATGACAACCTCGATCATTTTACACAACTCAACAATGCTCAAAGGCGCAAATAACACATCTTCAAATAAAGTAATGGGTTCTTGTTTCCTCAAAGAAGCCACCAACCAGTCACTCAAAGTCTGACGGCCTTCACATTCACTCACCCCAACAAAATTAGTGCGCAAGACAGTAGCGCCAATCAGCTGAGCCGCTAACTCCCCTGCGTATTTAGAAAACGCATAGGTGTTGGTAATACGCACATCCGACTCAGCCGCTTGACCATCACCATCATAAACTTGATCGGTGGAGATGTGGATCAAGTGCGTTTTGGGGGAAGTGGATTTAATCCAACGCACAACGTTTTCAACCAAACCAGTGTTCAACCGATAGGCTCGATCCGGATACGTCTCGCATTGATCTACATTCGTAAGTGCAGCAAGATTAATGATGACGTCAGGGGGCTTGCCACTCTCTATCGTTTGATTAAAGGCTTTAGCGGCTTCAACTCCATCAGATAGATCTGCGATCATATCAGTTCCAGATCCTGATGATCGATGAGTCATAACGGTGTAACCCTTTTGAGATAAAAAAGGACACAAACTTGCTCCCAGCAGACCACTGGCGCCCAATACCCAGACTTGCATTTAATACCTTTACTATTTTGGCAACTGCAGATGGTTTAATTAAGCCCACTCATCTGTTGAAAAGAAAAGTCTTTCATATTCGCATGCTGATTAGCGTGCTCGATGGTGATCCCAACCAAATTTCCCTTGCCATCCAAGTCAATCATAATATTTTCATTGATTTCTTTGGTTTCACTCACCTTTTGATTAGTAAACTCTATTAAAGCTGTATCTGTATCTTCAAAATATTTTATTTTCATACCTATTCCCTAAAGCTACGATCAAAAAAGGCACTGTGTACCGTTTCACCATCTTCAAGCACAACGACTCTAAGATATTTTCCCTCTTCTGAAATATAGCCCCATTTACGCGCTCGACCATCATTTTGAATTATAGTTTTGACTGGATTAGCTATTACCTGTTCGATCCACTCAATTTTTATTGAAGATCGATCTTCTCTCTGTCTGCGGTAAAGAAAATACTGAGTAAACTTCATAGAAACTCAACTTAAAATCCATGTTCACAAAGTAAAAAAGGCTAATTTAACCGCTTAAACCCACCATGACAAATAGGCCCATCAAGAAACTCTTCAACATCTCTACCTTCCTCACAATCACGAATCTTCTCAAACACTGTATCCAACTCATGAAAATATCGCTCTAAAACCTCATCCGAGTGCGCCGTACAAGCGTACAGACAATTACCCGCCAAAAAACCTTTTTTGAGCAATTCTTGGGTGATCAACGTTTTATACGCCAAATGATGCTCGCTCTCAAACGCGAACCCTGCTAAAGCCGGAATGCCCGAGAAATTCATCTTTAAACCATGATAATCCGCCATGGCTTGCCAACGTTTCTGTACGTTCAAACCAATGTACGTCACGATTTGCCAAGACTCCTCCTGCTCCATGGCCTCCAACGTGGCTAAAGCTGCAGCAGGACCAATCCGCTCCGTCCAAAAAGTGCTGCTGATGAATGTACTTTGGGCCGCTTGCATCACCTCACTGCGCCCTAATACCGCCGTAATCGCATATCCATTGCCCAAGGCTTTGCCAAACACCGCCAAATCAGGCTCGACCCCATACTTTTTGTGCAAACCACCAAAAGTCTCTCGAAAACCCGAAGTACACTCATCAAACACCAACACCATATTATGCTGGGTCGCCAACGAGCGAACCGACTCTAAAAATCCGGGTAGTGGTGGTTCATTACGAGACACCTCCATTTTGATCACGCCAATATCATCGTGCGCCGCAATCAAGGCTTCTAATTCTTGCAGCTGGTTGTAGCGAAACGTCAGAACACTCTCTTTTAGGTGCTGCGGCACGCCATTGGGCGTTAAACCCGGTAATAAATGCCCCGCCAGCTCCTGCTCTCCGCCTAAGTTGGCCGCCAAATACCAATCGTGCCAACCATGGTAGCCACATATCGCGATCTTATCGCGACCCGAAGCCGCTCGTGCAATGCGGATGGCAATGGCGTTTGCCTCACCTCCCGTTCGTGCCAAACGCACTTGCTCCGCCCAGGGGTGCAACTCTACCAACCGCTCGGCTAACCACACTTCTTCTGGGCAGTTAAACGTCGACATATTGCCCTGAGCCACTACATTCCGTACCGCTTCATCCACTTTCGGATGCCCATAACCCAACACATTAGTACCAATGCCCATGATCGAAAGATCCCAGTACATACGATCGTCCAAATCCCACACCTGACAGCCTTGGGCTTTGCTGAAATACGCTGGCCATTGATCAGGCAAAAACATCTCAGCCCGTTTTGAGAGCAGCATATTGCCACCTGGAATCACGCGTTTCGCCCGCTTCCACAATTTCGGACCTTTCCCCAAAGTCGCCCCCTCATCTCTGATTAAATGTTTATTGGCCACAAACCAATCCGGATGCGATTGTTCCAATGCCAATACGTCCAACCAGCCAAACAACACATTTGGAGCAAAATGCTGAAAGACGCGCTCAATGACCACAACATCGTCCGGTTCATCCACCGTCCAACGCAATCCCGATAAATCTTGATCATGTTCGATGTTGTCACAACGAAATTGCCCTGACTCTCGAAGGAAGGGAGTCACATGCTCACGCTCATAAGGCGTCTTGGCTTCTTGCCAGGCTTTTTCTAACACCTCAAACGTAAACACTTCAATGTCCAAACCATCAGGATAGGTTGCTGGCGCTTTATTACTGAGATAATCAACCCCAGTTGCTTGAGAAGCCGCTTCAAAGTGGCGGATGAATCGATCCACTAATTCGGGGTCCATCAGCGGACAATCACCCGTAATTCGAACCACCGTATGGGGTTGGTGCAAGCTCGTCGCTTGATAATAGCGATCCAACACATCGTCTTCATTGCCCTGAAACGTCTCGATGCCTAAAGATTGCACATACTCGACCAAGGGTTGATTGCAAGAGCCAGTGGCCGTCGCCAATACAATGTGATCCAAAGTTTCAGCCCGCTTTAAGCGCTGTAACAAACACCCGATCATCGGAATACCGACCATGGGTAGCATGACCTTGTTAGGCAACCGGGTAGAACCCATTCGAGCTTGGACAATGGCGAGGGTTTTCATGTTCTTACTTAACACCAATATTATGCTATTGTTCTACTTTTAAGCATAAACTATAACGTAAGCGTACGTCATGCTGAACTTGATTCAGCATCCAGGGGTAATATGAAACTCATCCTCGGCACCGCGCAACTAGGCCTCGACTATGGCATCAGTAACCAAGCGGGCGCCATGCCACTCCAAATGGCGCATAAGATTCTCAATACAGCACACAACGCCGGCATCACCACCTTAGATACCGCTCCCCATTATGGGAATGCGGAAGCTCGAATTGGACAATTTCATCAAAAATCTCCCTTTACCTTTAAAGTGATCTCAAAAGCCCCACGCTTTGATGATCATGACCAAATCTCAGCACAACAGCTGGCGACACTCGAGTCCCAAATCAAAAAATCCCTGTCGGAACTGAGCATTTCTGAAATCGATACCCTGCTCGTTCACGCGTTAGAAGACTTACAAAAACCCGGCGGCATGAAACTCTGGCAGCACTTGAAAAATCACCCTCAACTCAAAAAAACCGGCGTCTCTATTTATACGGCTGAAGACATTGACTGGGTGCTTGAACACCTGAACCCAGATGTGATCCAAGCGCCCTTTAATGTTCTCGATCAAAGGCTGCTTAAATCAGGTCACCTAAAGGCCCTCAAACAGCGCGGCATTGAAACTCACGCTCGCAGCGTGTTCTTACAAGGGTTACTGTTGATGTCGCCAGAACAAATCAGGGCCAGACACCCCAAAGCCCTTGAATCGGTCTCTCAGTTTTTAACCTTCGGCCAGAAGAGTAAACAAGATCCATTAAACGCGGCCTTGCACTTTGTCTTACAACAACCTCTGATTGATCAAGTGCTTGTCGGGGTACAATCAGCAGCCGAACTGACCACACTGTGTGATATTGCACAAGATCAGCCCAAACAAAACTGGCTTGCAACCGACTGGGATCAATTTTATTGTCAGGATCCTGAGATTATCGACCCCAGATATTGGAGCTGACGCACTCATTTATGGACGTTATGGACATACCTACCAACGATTTGCAAACAGACGATTTACACACAAACAATTTACACACAAAAAAGGGATTTCCCCCTATTGTTGCCGACCATAGCCAGATCTTAATTTTAGGCTCGATGCCCAGCGTGGCCTCATTAAAGCAACAACAATATTATGGAAACCCCAGAAATCATTTCTGGCTCATCATGAGCCAACTGTTCGGGTTTGATATCAGTCTGCCGTACGCAGACAAAGTAGCAACAGTGCTCGACCAAGGCATCGCGATTTGGGATGTCATCCATTGCTGTTATCGACCTGGCAGTGCCGACAGCGCCATCGACCCCGATTCCATCACCCCACAAAACTTCCACGAATTTTTCCTGCAATACCCCAATATTGAATACGTTTTTTTCAATGGCCGGAAAGCCGAGCAAGTGTATCGTGGGCAAGTACTCCCGGAGTTAGGTTCGGATTTCGACTACATTCAATACCAGCTTCTTCCCTCCACCAGCCCCGCCCACGCCAGCCTGTCGAAAGACAACAAAACCCTCGCTTGGTTAGTGATCAAAGAGAAATTGGCTCATTAACAGGAACTTTTTTTAGCAAACTTGCTCTATAATGATTGTTTGAAAATGTGAGGTATCTTAAGGAGTTAGCCCCGTGTCAGACGCCATTATTAACGTCAGTAATGAAACTACCCCCCTTTCAGAAAACACTCGATCAGAATACTGGCCCGCCATCCACCAACTCGAACAACACCTCAGCCAATCCATCATTGGCCAACAAAAACTCGTCAATCGCATGCTGATCAGCTTACTGGCTGATGGCCATCTTCTAGTCGAAGGTGCACC
>CAZECE010000137.1:0-13004 GCA_964510525.1 uncultured Pseudomonadales bacterium
AGGGCCCTCGTAAAAACAATCCACCGGACAAACTTCCACGCAATCTGTGTACTTGCATTTGATGCAATTTTCTGTGACAACAAAGGTCATAATTCAATCAATCCAAAACGGTTTTGCAATAAAATAAGGGCGTATTCTATCGATTGTCTCCGATTGCTTCAATATTCTTCACGCCCATGTATGGGTTCCCCTAAAAGTTCATCAACTCTGTCCGCAACTATGAGTTAATCTATAGTGACCACTAACACAACTCCGTTTATTCAGGCGATGGGCCGTACAGCGTTAGTAAGTACGTGACTCAATTTTTTGTACCCATGATCAAAGTTCTCTAATAAAAAGGAAACACATTCCAGGTTTTCGTATACCCAAAAAAAATCTTTTTTGTTAATATATTACCAACCGTGAAACTTCATTAAATAAATTATTATGAATTCTATTGAATCAAACCAACAAACCTTTTCAAATAACAAAACAGCTACAGCAAATGAGCAATCACCACCTCCATTAACACAGCAACTTTTCAAAAAAAACATCAACCCAATAGAGCCGCCCAAAAAAAGTGCTCTGCAGTCACCAAAAACCTATAGAAATGCCCCACGGTTCCCTGTAAATCTTTGTAAAATGATTTCAAATTCAGATTTCCAAAACTTTATTCAATGGGATAATCAGGATCAAACCTCTTTTACCATCTTAGTTAAAAAACAAGAGGAAGATAAAGTTAAAGAGTTTATGGAAAAGATAAATAAAGAAGGTTATTGCAGAACAAAAAATCTTAGAAGCTTCCAGCGACAACTAAACTTATATGGTATTAAACGCGATATGGGAACTAAATTACTAAGATACCGCCACGAAGATCGCATAGCTATTAATACTGAAACAGCCAAGGCAATGAAAAGAAGGCAAACAGGGCTTACAGGCAAACAGGGCCAGGCAGTAGATAGTGATGGGTGGTCACCATTAAAACAGGGCCACAAGACAACGTTTTCCGAAATGTCAGGAGAAATCTTACTTGAACTTTTCCAGGATTAAATCATGAGTGAAACCACGAAGATTGAAACAAATTCTTATTAGATTAGGAGTGCTACAACAAACTCGAGTAATGATGATGACCATACATATTATCTCCTACCCTTTACAACTTATAATTGAAACCTTTCAACCTAGTCATACGCGGAGCCCTCACTAGACCTGGTATTAATTTTTAAATTACCTAATTCCTGTAAGACATTTCCCTCGAAATCATCGAAAGCATGGCTTAGAATGATTGATCCTTGACTGCAGTTCCTGTTTATTTTATGGCCTCAACTTACTAAATGCAGCTTAAAACGATCAAACTTGCTGGTTTTAAATCATTTGTTGACCCAACGGTTATTCCGTTTCCTTCCGCCCTGTCAGCCATTGTAGGACCTAATGGCTGCGGCAAATCCAACATCATTGATGCTGTGCGCTGGGTAATGGGCGAAAGCTCCGCTAAGTACCTGCGAGGCGAATCGATGAGTGACGTCATTTTTAATGGCGCCAATGGCCGAAAACCCATATCGCAAGCGTCAGTCGAATTGGTGTTTGATAACACCTCAGGGCGCGTCACAGGCCATGGTGCGCAATACAGTGAACTGGCTATTAAACGTATCGTGACTCGAGAAAACCAGTCTTACTACACTCTGAATGGCACTCGATGTCGCCGAAAAGACATCATGGATATTTTTCTGGGCACTGGGCTGGGACCAAGGTCATACGCAATTATTGGCCAAGGTACTGTATCACGGCTGATTGAAGCCAAACCGGATGAATTACGAGTCTTTTTAGAAGAAGCGGCAGGGATTTCTAAATACAAAGAACGGCGCAAAGAAACCGAACAGCGCATGCAGCGCACGCGAGAAAATCTGGAAAGGCTACTAGATCTTCAAGAAGAACTCACCAAACAAGTCAAAAAACTCAAGCACCAAGCCGAGGTTGCCGAAAAATACAAAACCTACAAAGCACAAGAGCGAACCCAGCAAGCTCAGCTGATTGCCATGAAATGGCAACAAACCCATCAACACGCGACAACCTTAAAAGCCGATACAACGCAATATGAAACCAATATAGAGGCCGCAAAAGGCCGTCTCACGCAATGCCAATTAAAGCTGGAAAAGCACACACTAGAACAAGACGAATTGCAGCAGCGCTCAGAACAGCAACAGGCCCAGTTTTATGAACATCACAACAAGCAAAGCCAACTCGAACAAAACTTAAAACACCTTAAACAACAACAAGATCAGCTCAATCGATCCATCGCTAAAAATACCGAAGAAATCCAGCAACACAAACAACAGCTGACGCAGCAAACAGAAACCCTGGTTTCCGTAGAAGAGGATCTCACCACACGGTTACCGCAATCCACCAACACCCAACACCAAGCCCAAGAAGCCAAAAATACCCTTAAAGCGCAAGAAGCTCAGATGGCAACTTGGCAAACGGAGTGGGATGACTTTAATCAAGAAGCCTTTCAAGCCCAGCAAACCGCCAAAGTCCAACAGACTCGTATCAACGAACTTGATAGTCAGGTTGAACGCTTAACGAATCGCAAACAAAATTTGTTAAAAGAACAAGAAACATTAGACATCAAGCCCATTGAAGAAAAGATTCAACTTCTAGAGGAGCAGCTTCATGCCATAGAAAGCCAGATTGAAGCATCCGCAACCGAACAACACACCAAAACCGACCATATTGAACAGTTGAAGAAACACAACCGTGATATTCGCAGTGAAATGGATCAACTGCAAAAGCAAATTCACAGCCTCTCAGGAAGAAAGAGCTCACTTGAAACCCTACAAGAAGCCGCACTGGGTAAAGACAAAGATAAATCCAATAAAAAACGCAGCCAGTGGCTCTCGAAATTGGAGCTCAACCAATACCCCAAGCTGGCAGAACAACTCACTGTGACAGCCGAATGGCAACCCGCCGTCGAAAAACTCCTGAGCTCACACATGCAAGCTTTTGTGATCAGTGAACTCGACCCACTGCTTAAAGCATTAGAAAACGACCACGCAACACTTTCAGACATTACTCTGTTTTCACCCAACCAATCGTCGACACCTATCCAATCATCTACACCCATCCAATCATCTACAGAAGAGAATGGCGAGCTTAAAGAAAGACCACCTTTAAGCCAGCACGTATCTCCTGCCCCGGCTGACTTTGCTCATATTTACCCTATTCAAACATTAACTGAAGCGACACAACTCAGAAACAATCTACAAGCCCACCAGAGCCTATTACTTTCTGATGGCACTCAAATTTTTTGTGATCGCATCGAAATCCCTTCAGAAGACAACCCTCAAGAAGGTGTACTAAGAAGACAAGAAGAACTCAAAATACTTTACCAAAGCTTAGAACAAGCCCAAGAATCTCTTGATCTCAAACAATCCGATTTAGCCGAGGGTCGAGAAAAACTAAAAGAGGCTGAAAACTCGCTGCAACAACTGCGGCAGCAACTTCAAGAACAACAACACGAGAAAGCGAATACCAAAGCACAACTCAGCGCACATCAAACCAAATTAGACCAGTTCAGCATACGAAAACAGCGCACTGAAAAAGAACTGTTAGAATTAACCGATCAAATGGCTCTCGATGTCGAACAAATAAAGCAATCAAGACACAACCTGCAAACCGCTCTTGATCAGATGGCCTCTCAAGAAAAGGCTCGTAATGAACTCAAAGAAAAAGAGCAATCCTTTCGAGAAGCATTAAATCAAGCTAAAACTTACGCCAATGATTCCCAGCAAGCGGCTCATAAACTCCAATTAGAAGTTCAGCAACTTACCAGTAAAAAGCAAATAGCTGAGGAAAAAATAAGTGAGCTCTCCAGTCAAATAGACAAACTGGAAAATCAGAAACAAAACGATTCAGCGACTCTCACCAATGTATCCGAGCCCGAAAGCCACTGGAAAAACCAGCTCGAAACCCTGATCGAGCAGCATGTTTTACTTGAAAACGAACTTCAGCAAACTCGAGGCAAACTTTCTGAATCGCACCAAGTGAATAAGGCACTCACGCAAGAACGAAACGATCTCGAAAAAGAAATCGTAGGCCATCAAGAACAACTGCAAACATTGTATTTAAAAAAACAAAGCCTAGAACTGGAAAATCAACATCAACTTGAACAATTGACCACCCTTAACTGCACCCTAGAAGACACGTTATCGAACATGCCAGATGAAGCTGATACGGCGCAGTGGGAATCAGACATCACCCATTTACAAAACCGCATTAAACGCTTAGGTGCTATAAACTTAGCCGCTGTAGATGAATACAATACGGCTTTGGAAAGAGAAACGCATCTTGTTTCTCAAAGAGCGGACCTTGATGAAGCGCTAGCAACATTAGAACAAGCTATACGAAAAATTGACAACGAGACCAGGGAAAGATTCAAAGCCACCTACGATGTCGTGAACACCGGTTTTCAAACCCTCTTCCCCAAAGTATTTGGAGGCGGAAACGCTTACTTAGAATTAACCGGTGATAACTTGCTTGAAACCGGTGTTGCCGTGATGGCTCGACCTCCTGGAAAGCGTAATAGCACCATTCACTTATTATCGGGAGGCGAAAAAGCCTTAACAGCAATTGCCCTAGTGTTTGCTATTTTTGAACTGAATCCTGCGCCATTTTGCATGCTTGATGAAGTGGATGCCCCACTTGATGATAATAACGTCCATCGATTCTGTTCACTGGTAGAAAGCATGGCGGAACGCATTCAGTTCATTTATATTAGCCACAATAAAATGGCCATGGAAATGGCACAACAGCTGATAGGTGTTACGATGAGTGAACCAGGTGTTTCTCGCTTAGTATCTGTTGATGTTGAAGAAGCGGCGTCATTAACTGTCGCTTAATTGTTTAAGAGGAATCTACATGGAATTTGGTTTGAAAATTTTTTTAGTGAGTGTTGCCGTTGCTATTATTGGCGCCATCCTCCTAGATGGTTACCGTAAAGTTAAAGTGCATAGAAACCAGCTCCGCTTCAAATTAGAACCCATTGATGAATTGGATGACCTGCCCACCCCCTCCGATGTTGGTACGCCCCGAAAAATACCCTCCGATCAAATCAAGCCAACATTAGAGGCTCGTTTCGATAATGTAAAAACAGCTTATGCCGCCACCCCTAAAAAGCAAAAAACCGGCTCTCCGATCAAGGGACAAACTAAATCCTCTGCAAAAAAAAACGCCACAGAGAATTCTACAGAAAATACATCAAAAGCCAGCCCTGACTCAGAAACGGCTCAAGACAGTAACCATAACAGCAACCCTGACAGCAACCATAGTAGTGAAGATTACCAAGATGTCATCATGCTCAACCTAATGCCAAAGAGCAACTCAGTGATTGAGGGCGAGGCTCTGCTCAAAGCACTTCTTTTATGCGGCATGAGATTCGGCGAAAAATCTCTCTTCCACTACTACGAAAACCAAGGCGAGCGCGATAAAGCGATATTCAGCTTAGTCAACCTTGTACAGCCAGGGACATTTATTTTAGACGAGATTGATCGATTTACATCACCTGGCATTTGCATGTTTATGAGCTTGCCCGGCCCAAAAGACCCTATAGCTGGCTTTGAAATCTTTATTCTAACCGCGCACAAAATTGCCAAGAAGTTAAACTTAGAGCTCCACGACGAACTGCATCGCCCATTAACCGAAGAATCGTTAAAACACGCCCAATGTAAAGTACTTCAATTCAAGCCCAATACCCAGCTTGACGCTGATTCACATTCTAATACTGAAAAAAGCGCACATTCTGAGTCTGAAACGGCTTAGACACCTGAAACTTCAAAGAAAAAAAAACCCTCTTTCAGCCCACATCTACACCAAATTTCACTGCATCGAAATCTCAGAAGTTAAAGCTCAGCGACCCACAGTGCCTGGATAAAATCACAAAAAAAACCTAAAAGGGCTTACAAAAACACAACATTCATACCAGACCAGTTTACAGTTCCTGCCTTGTTTATCTCACTATAAAAAGAGAGCATAAAACAATCTATTTGGTTTTACGACACATCAGATCACTTAACCATCAAAAACCAGTATTGCATTGATTTTCTTAAAAAAACATGGCAATGAGGGCAGGAAAATACAAATGAAGCGACTAGACTCTAATGCTTAACATTTTCTTTTTTTACCCACTTTTTTCACTCGAAAGACTTTGGAGTTCTGGGTTCATGCCAACAGGTGGCAACTTCCCTAGAGGGCGCTTAACGGCACCCTATGCCCTATTGATGCTCTTAAGCTCGTCAATTGCACCGTCGTGCGCCAAAGCACTGGCAACCGATCCTACTCCTAGAACAGACACCATCCTATCGGGTCTACCGGATGCCGCGACTCTAACCGCCCAAAAAGCATCGAAAATTGATGTGCCACCGTTACAACAATTACCAGAACCTTGCAGTGACCATACAGACAACGAAGATCTTCGCTGGATAGACAGAACGCACTTAAAAATCTCACAATCACTGTGCGATCGCGTCAATGAGTTCGATGAATTTTTTGGTAATTTTGACTACAACGACACCCAAACTCGGTCTTTTATCCGCATCAGAAATGAAATCAGCTGGGAAAATTTATCAGGGATCAATACCCGATTTAAACCCAGAATCAGAGCCAAAATACGCCTCCCAGCACTGGAAAATCGACTTAACTTAATCATCTCTGATGAGCCTCAAGAAAACACCAGCTTATCTAATAACATTGAACAAAGCCAAGAGCAAATAGATAACAATGAGGACGTTACCACAGCTCTGCGCTGGACAGCTCGCGCAGAAGGCCACATTGAAACAGATTTCGATGTAGGCGCTCGTTTTAACAGCGGCCTAGATGGATTCGTTCGTGGCCGTTACAGATACACCAAACCGATTGGACTTAAAAATCTTCTCAGGTTTCGCCAAGAAATTTTTTGGCGAAATTCAGAAGGAGTTGGCGAAGCGACCCAAATTAATTTCCAACACCAATATTCAAACGCCTTCTTATTGGAAAGCAGCAGCAGCGCGACTTTTTCTGAAGCCTCGCAAGGAGTGGATTGGTCACAAAGATTCAGTGTGTATCAAAAGCTAGACCCCCTTCGCGCACTTTCTTATAACATTTTAGCGCTGGGTTACACACGCCCCGGGTTTACGACAGAAAACTACGGTATTAGCATGCGCTACAGAAAAAATATTTACAGCCACTGGCTCTACGCTGAACTGGAGCCAGAAATTACCTGGCCCCTTACAAATAACCGTGAATTTACTCAAAAAATCATCTTTAGAATTGAAGCACAACTAGGGAAGCTTTAAAACTATTCCCTTGTCTAACACTACTCCATTGTCTAAGGCTATTCCCTTTTGAATAAAAGGCGTCTTTAAAATTATTACATTCGGTCGCCACCGTAATTTTGGCCGGTGACGCCAAGCATTTGGCCGATTAATTCGATACCAATAATCCAAAACCATAGAATTCAAAAGATAATCCGGAAGTGTTTGCTTAAATGAGCGCGCTAGCCGAGCAGCCTGTTGATTCCTTAGCTCTTTTGGTGAAATGAATAACAAGACTCCAAAATCCAAATGTGTTGCAATTTCAGCCGTTGAAAAAACATTTAAGCCCTCAACAATAACGACCCTTTGATTAGCTGAGACCAACTGCATACTCGACACATCAATATCGTACAACTCATGAGAATAAACCGGATGCTGAGCCTCCTCACCTGCGCAAAGTGCCCGCATAAACGACTTTATTGAATCCAGTTGATAGCTATCGGGATCGCCTTTTTGTACCCCCAAATTAAAGAGTGTTTTTTGAGAATAAAAAAAATGGTCTGTCGAAACAACACTGACCTGATCTGACTCAATAGCGATATCGCTTTCGGACGCTCGTTGCAAAAGAAACTGCTTTAAAGCTTCAGCATAGGTTGATTTACCGACACCGACAGGGCCACCAACGCCAACAAAAAAAGGAGCTGTTTGAGCTCCTTTTTTTTTCTCAAATGCAAAAAGCGCTTTGAAGACACTCTCAGCACCGAACATCCGATTGAATCTCAATGATTAAAAACCGTCAGATAACTGATTAAGCACTTTGTCTATTTCAGACTGACCCGCCGTATCACTATCAGCCTGCCCTTCACCACTGAACTTGGCAATGGCACTTAAGATTTGGGTCATTTGAGAAACGTCTGAACTGGCTGGCAGATTAGCCGTGTAAAATTTGAAATGACGCTCAGCCATTGAAAGATGGGTGACAGCCAGATTGTAATGGGCTCGATCATTATCAGGCTGCAGCTCTAATGCTTTTTGGAAATAAAAGCTGGCTCTTTTGAGTTGTTTACCTCTAAAAGCAATGTTGCCTAGACGATAATAAGCAATGGCATTGCCACTTTCAGACTTCAAAAGGCTTTTGTAAATGCCTGCAGCCGCCTCAAGATTGCCTTGACGATAAAGGACATCGGCTTCATCAAGTTGAGCGTCTACAGAGTCCTCATCCATTTTGCCGGAAAAAGGCAACATCGACTTTGCACTCCCAAACAAGCTGCTAGTACCAGAATTGACCGAACTACACCCTGACACGCCCATCAAGGAAACCAGTAATATTGCGACAAAAAGTTTATTCACGATAACACTCTCCTACTAACAACCCCCTAAAAACAGCCTCCTACAAACTGAACCCAATAAAACTAGACCCAACAAACGGGCACTGGCACACTGAGTATCGGTCCGTCATACATCTTGGCATAACAAACAAGATCGAAGATACTAAATTATTGATGCGCATAACTCCACGCTAACTTGGCAGCAGCCTTAGTATGCATTTCATGGTCTTTAGGTAATATTTGAATGATCTCCCGCCAAAGCAACTGAGCATCTTTTATATTACCTTGATTTGCATAAGCAAGCCCTTCATTAAACACTGATTTGGCTCTTTGATTAATTTTATCGACTTTCTTTTGAGCTTCTTCGGATCCAGTAAAGCGAGCCGCCGACACCATAAAACGGTAGGCACTTCTTAAATCACCTCGATCCTGCGCGCTTCTTGATCTCTCAAAAAAGACCGCTTCTAATTTTTTGGCCGCAAAACTGTAATAATAACTTTTATTTTTACGACCACTATTATTCTCAGCTTTTAAAAATTTGACCCAATTATCGTATGCCACCACCTTATCGTCTGCGTGATACGACTGCAAGCCACTGTAAAATGTAAATAGTCGTGTGTTGATTTCGCTACGCTTAGCCTGCAAGGCACGCTGCTGCTGCACACCCAACGCCGGATTATCCAAAAGACCACCCACTTGTTTTAACCATTGTTTGATTCGCCCCTCGTTGAAGTCCTTTTCTACCCGAGACAAAAGCTCAGATGTTTGACTTTTCAACGAAGCAGCGGATCCTGACGTCATTTGGCTGGGTTGGATGACCTTAATTTTAGAATGCTGCGTCTTATCGTCCGATCGAACGGCACTTGAAACGATCGGCTGACTTGAAACGACCGGTTCATTTGACTGAGGTTCACGGGGTGCTTGAGTTGAAATCGGGCTTTCATCCTTCGTTTTCACTTCGCCTTCATCTGGTTTTTGCTCAGTTAAAGACTCAATAACCGCTTCTAGATCTTTCTGCAGCCTGGCCTCCGCCTCATCTGTTGCAAGCTCTCGTGCTTCCTTAACAACAGGCAGTGAAGAAGACACAGGAGCTGAAATAGATGAATCCGCTTGTGGTCCTGAATCTAAACGCTTCGGTTTTGACTCCAATTTTTTTAATACGGGCGAATTAGAATCCATCACTGAAGAATTCGACTCATGTTGGTTTGTGCCGGCTGATGGCGGCTCAACCTCGTCAACGTCAAAAATCAAATACGCCGATACTAAGATGACCAACAAAGGAATAAACGCAAACAACCAAACAAACCAACGATTCGGCTCGACTAATAACTCGTCTGGTTCTGCACTATCATCTAAAAGAGGCACAATCTCCTCTAGTTGTTGCAGTTCTTTAAATTCGTCCTCAACAAAATCGAAAATCAAACGTGCATCACCCAGCCTGATTTCATCGCCAGGCTCAATCATGACTCGCTCAACCTGGTACCCGTTTACATGCGTTCCATTAATACTCCCCAAATCGCGAATAATTAAACGATCCAGTTCCTTGAAGATTTCAGCATGTTCTCGAGAAACGCCCTCAGTGTCTAATTGCAGATCGCAGTCTGTGCCTCTGCCTATCAAAAATGGTAGCGTTACGAGGGACGTATGACGCCCTAAATGATCCCTTAATACGGGCGTTTTAATCAGCCCTTCATCACCTGAAGGAGTACGAATTTGGTGTTCTGTCTCTACTTCATCCGCTAGCAGCGCGCCTAACTGAAGCTCATCTTCAAACGCTTCCTCTTTAGGTGCTTCATGCGCTACTTCCTCATGCAATTCTTCTTGTTCAGAACCGATCATGTCCGTGGGAGCGCTCTCCACAACAATAGGGGCCTCTTGAGCCTCACCCTCGGAATTCGGAAGACTCTCGGAATTCGAAAGACTAGAGCCCATGTTTTCAGAAAAAAAATCGTCACCCAACGCGTCAACCAACACTGAAGGCTGACCCGAATCAACTAAAGAATCTTCAGAAAGATCAGAAGTGATATCAGCGTGTTTACTTACCGACTCTTCAAGCAAAGAAGAAGAGTATATTGGCGTTTTTTCTTCTACAATTTCGTCTTGCATACCAACCCTAACACCAAAACTCTACACCAATTATTCACTCAAACCCGCCCCCAAGCCAACATGCAATCCTTGACTGATAGGGGCTTGAGGTTGAGAGATATTATCCGGTTGGATGCCTAATTTTCTATAAAAACTGGGGACACTGTCACTTGCTGTAAATCGACCATTCCTCTGAGAAAACTCGAACACAGGTTTAATCGCAACAGCCTTAGATAAGGTAACCAACGTTGAACTGGCATCAGTAATGGAATCATATGACACCAGCTCATGAATCGATACCAGCCTTTCCCAAGCTTCATTTGGCCTAGACTCCAACGTCACCACCAAATCAAAGCGATTTAGTAAGGCTTCAGATAACAGCGTATCCGTCATACCTGGCGCCAGGTCCAAAGCATGGACTTGCCACTGCACCATCAGCTGCTTAATGGAAGCCGCTGTGACTGATGAGATGACTTGAACACCGGCAAACTGTGTCGCCCCATGTAACAACAGCCCCGACAGTAACTCAGGCTCTAACGTATTTACCACCAAAGACTCTGGTTTTAACCCCGCAGCCGCACTCAGATAGTCCCCCGCCTTCAACTCTCGCTTCACATCAAAAGATTTCAACGATGGGCCACTCAATGATAGGCAATGAGGAAGGTTAAGCTTTAAAGGCGCATCACTTTCAATGGAAACAATTCGACGATCCGGTGCCAATAAGCCACTCAGCACATTCAACCAGCGAATTCTTTGATCCATGTCTGCACCACACACTAAAATACTACAACCGGATTTAACCGCATCTGTTAAAAAACTCATCATTTCAGAGCTACAAGCACCGACTTCAACCGGTTTTTTAACATCAGAATAAAAACGACAAGGCTTTGTGATGGTAATATGAGGTCCAAAAGCTGCAATAGGCGCCATGACCACATGATAGTGATAACCATTAGACATTTGGCCAGAAAAAACAGACTGTGCCGATCCTTCAACAACCCCCATTTGATTCAACAACGAAGCTACCAAAGGCTCAACAATATCCGTTGATGATAAAGCACTGACTAATTTAATGGCGCCATTTCGTTTAATGTACACGTCACTGTGGCCATTAATCATCAAAGAAGACACCGCATCGTCTGCAAGAATCGGCAGCAAATCTGTAAAATCCAAATCCGTCATGATACTCGTTGCGCCCTCATCATCAGAAGACTGGTTTGACAACGCTGTTACAACCAAATTGGACTCATCAACTTGGAGACTATCTTCTAGTGCAGCAGGAGTTTCCTCAATAGGCTCATCATTAACCACCTCATTGATTAAAACTTTATTTGTTTCAACCTCATCCGTTATAACCTCATCCGTTATAACGTCATTATTTAGAATCTCTTCTGGCTCAAACTCAAGAAACCCTAATTCATCCAAGGCGTTGTCGATCTCTATAATCGTAATTTGAGCAGGCCCGATCACTAACACATCGTCTTCTTGGAGCAGGATAGGATCCAGTATTTTCTCACCTTCAAATAAGGTGCCATTCGTACTGTTATTATCTTTATAAATAACCCCTTCAGAAGAAATCTCGATCAGCCCATGATTACGGGATGAAAATGCCGTTTTTAGGGGGATGTCGGCCCCAGCGGCCTTACCCACTTTGTAATGTCCTGGACCTAAAACAATTCTCGATACATCGCATTCAGGATCATGTAGTTCAAAAGTAACAATCATAACGCTCACACACTGCCATACTATTCACAACAGCCCTCATTGTAATCACCTGTCGTATCTTAATTGATCACCATTAAACATGTAAACGACTGGTTACATAAAAACAATAGTTTACATAAAAACAAGGGTTCTATTACAAAGAAAACGCCTCACTTCTCGCCTACCGTAATGAAAACTGCCTAAAGATTTATGGATACGATAATAAAAAAAAATGCGTCGCTTAACTAACAAGGTTTCGTGCGTTTTTGTAATACATAAGAAATCATTTCCGTTCAATTACATCTATGACCGCAAAGACCAGAGTTTAAAAGCCACACAAACTCACAAAGTGATACACTAATCAAACACCGGCACTGATCAACAAACAAACCAGCGTGCCATAATGATTTAAGTACGTTGATCTTATTTGAGAGATATTTAAGAATGCCCTTGTTTTCTAAACGCTTCAAAAATACCTCTCCTACCAAGCACCCGCCTCAATATCCACCTGACCTATCGATTGCCACTCATGTAGCTGAACGCGGCCTAGTGACCAACGCAGGACCAGCCGACTTCATCCGGATTAATGGCAACTTATACCAGCTGGATTTTCTAAAAGAAGGAG
>CAZECE010000138.1:0-5030 GCA_964510525.1 uncultured Pseudomonadales bacterium
TCTACCGTGCGACCCACGATTCGTCCTGGCATTTGCCGAATCCATTTTTTCTTAGCGCACATAAACCCAAAATACGGACCACCTGAAGCCACAGGCACACCCAATGGCTGACCTTCTCCAACACAAATATCTGCTCCTTGATCCGTCCCCCACTCACCGGGTGGCGTTAGCAGCCCTAAACTGATCGGATTCACCACCGCAATCATCAGAGCGCCATTCTGATGCGCCCAATCGGTCATGGTGTCTACCGCTTCAATCTGACCAAAGTAATTCGGCTGCGCAATCACCACAGCAGCAACATCAGCAGGCTCTGACACCAAGGCATCAAAAGACGCTATAGAGAGCTGGCCTGATGCACGATCAAAATCAACTAAGTCCAGCTGAATACCTTGGGCTTCCGTTAACGTACGACAGACTTCTAAGTACCGAGGATTAAGGTTTGCCGGCATTAAAATGCGTTTGCGCTTGCCTTTTAAACACCGCACCGCCATCAAAACGGCTTCCGCCAAAGCCGTTGCGCCATCATAGAGCGACGCATTCGAGGCTTCCATAGAAGTCAACTGAGCCATCATGCTCTGATATTCGTAAATGACTTGTAAGGTCCCTTGACTGGCTTCCGCCTGGTAAGGAGTATAAGCCGTCATGAATTCCCCACGACTGACGATATCCCAAACCGCCGCCGGAATGTGGTGGGTATAAGCACCCGCCCCTAAAAAGCTCAAGCGGTAGCTGTCTTTGTCAGCACGCTGTGAAAAGTCTTGCAATACACGCATTTCATTTTGAGCTTCAGGCACGCCTTGCAGCTGTTGGCAAATGAGGTCGCTGGGGATTTCATCAAACAACTCATCAATGCTGTTAGCACCAATGGCCGCTAGCATTTGAGCAACGTCGTCAGGGGTGTGAGGAATAAAAGGCATATAACAGTGCTTACCTATATGAAATGAATGAATTTTTACGCTTCAGCTTCTAGCTGTACGCCGTAGTCTTCTGCGGAGAGTAAATCGTCCAACTCAGTGGTATCTGAGATTTTAACCTGCACAATCCAGCCATCTCCGTAGGGATCCGAGTTGATGGCTTCCGGGGTATCAGCTAATTGGCCGTTCACCGCCACGACTTCACCAGAGACGGGGCTGTACAAATCAGACGCCGCTTTGACGGATTCAACCACTCCAAACTCATCACCTGCTGAGACTTCCGTGCCCACTTCGGGTAATTCGACGAACACTAAGTCCCCCAAAGCTTCCTGAGCGTGATCTGATATGCCAATAAACGCGGTGCCATCCGCTTCAACCCGCGCCCATTCGTGGCTGGCTAAAAATTTCAATTCCTCAGGAATTTCACTCATAATCAGTTCCTTAGACCTTTCCTTATTAACTCAACAATCCTGCAAAGCCCCCACTGAAACCCAGCGCTAATGGCTACCAAGAAAACGCATAATAGTGCCTGATTGTTATTTTTTACTCAAGTAGGGTTTGGTATCATTCGCACTGTTTTTGATGATTGAGCCCTATGAAAAAGATTCTCGACATAACATCCTTTGAAAAAGCCTTAATCACTCTCGGCGAGGCGTTAGAGGAACATAAAAAAGCACGCACTAACGCCTTAATTCGCGACGCGTGCATTCAACGCTTTGAATACAGCTATGAGCTCTCTCATAAAATGCTCAAAAGACACCTTGAAGCGACGTCTGCCAATGCAGCAGAGATTGATAAAATGACCTTTCAAGACTTGATCAGAACGGGCTCTGAACGCGGGCTGTTGCTGCATGGCTGGAAAGAGTGGCGGCACTACCGCGAGCTTCGAGGAGCCACCAGTCATACCTATGATGAATCCAAAGCCAATCAGGTGCTTGAAAAGATCCCAGAGTTTTATACCGAAGCCCAATACCTGCTAGGGCAGCTACAAAAGCATAACTCAGATGAAGGCTAACCTGTGAATCAAAACATTGACATCGATTCAGAAGATTTAGCAACTGTTAAGCAAATCCTTAATCAAAATCTGCCTCCCTCTGCGGAAGTCTGGGTATTTGGCAGTCGCGCCAAAGGCGAAGCCAAATCTTTTTCAGACCTTGATCTTGCGATTCAAGCCGCATCAAACAAGAACCTCCCTTTTGAAAATTTGCTTAATTTACAAGCCGACTTTCGAGACAGCGATTTACCCTGGAAAGTTGATGTCGTTGACCTAAACACAGTTAGCCCTGAGTTCAGACACATCATTGAAACATTTAAAATACCCTTGGATACATCAAGCTGAATAACATTCAAACCATCAAAAATGCACTGTTTTTTGACTCGCCTCTCTAACCAAGTTTTGAACCGTGCCTTCTAAAGGCGACATAAAGCTGGCGTAGCTCGCTTGGCTGTCGCTGATCGCATTGAGCACACTTTCCCAATGAGCCGTCATATCGGGTAATGTAGTGCTTTTGGGTAAGGTATTGATCAGTGTTTTGCCAATCTCAGTAGCGTGGATATTTTTACCTTTTTTGATCAAAAACTTTCGTTTAAACAATAACTCGATGATGCCAGCTCTGGTCGCCTCCGTTCCCAAACCGTCGGTTTCTTTTAACACTTTTTTTATATCCGAGCAGGTCACGTATTTTGCTATACCCGTCATCGAACTGAGCAAGGTAGCATCCGTAAAATGTTTTGGTGGCTGGGTGATTTTGGCCATCATCTCACCTTGTACGCAATGGGTGACCTGACCTTTTGTTAAGGGGGGCAACGTTTTAGAGGTGCGCTCCGATTTATCGCTTGACTTAAACAACTGCTTCCAGCCCAACTGCTGCTCTTGCCTCGCGTCTGCGACAAACTTGCCGCCTTCAATATTTAGGGTCACTTTTGTTTGCAGGTACAAATAAGCGGGATAAAACTGCGCTAGGTATTGACGAACTATCAGTTGATACACCTTGGTTTCATCTTGAGACAACTGGACACGATCGACCGATTTTTCCGTTGGAATAATGGCGTGATGGGCCCCCACTTTTGAGCTGTTCCATGCTTTACTTTTTAACGCCACATCCGCGTTTTTGGCAAACGAACTCGTCTCTTCAAAAGCCGAGTTACTCGTATTGCTGAGCAAGGACACAATACGAGGGGCTTGCTTGAAATGCTCGCTAGGCAAATATCGACAATCTGAACGCGGGTAGGTAACCAGGTTGTGTTTTTCATACAAAGACTGGCACACATCGAGAACACGCTTCGCATTCAAAGCATAGCGGTTCGCCGCATCAATTTGTAATGCGGATAAATTATAAGGTAACGGGGCATTTTGTTTTTTTTGCTGCTGACTTAAATCCTTTACCAACGCTGGCTTGTCACTGATACGGCTGGCCACATTCTCAGCCAGCGCTTTGTTAATGATGCGCCCCTCTTCATCCATATGCGGCTCACACGCCTCACTGGGCACCCATTTAGCGGTGAACGTCTCCTCTTGTTCTGTTTTGATATACGCTTGAACTTCGTAATAATCTTTCGGAGTAAAGTTGGCGATCTCCTCGTCTCTCCTGACCACCAACCCCAAAACCGGGGTTTGGACTCGCCCTACCGACAAAACGCCTTTAAAACCAGACCGTTGCCCTTGAATTGTGTACGCACGAGTCAGGTTGATGCCATACAGCCAATCGGCACGCGATCGTGCCAACGCAGACACCGACAGAGGTCTGAACGTTTTATTGTCTTTTAAGGTTGCTAACGCTTTTTTAACAGCAGGAACATTTAAGTCGCTGATTAACAATCGCTGGGTTTTGTCTAATTTATACGAGGGCACTTTTAAGTAGTGCAAGACCTCATCCACCAAGAGCTGCCCTTCGCGATCAGGATCACCAGCATGCACCAAAACATCGGCTTTTTTGATCAACTTTCTGAGAACGGTTAATTGCGATCGAGTTTTCTTTTTGGGCTTTAGTTGCCAGTCTTTTGGCAAAATGGGCAAATGCTCGAACCGCCATTTTTTAAATTTTGGATCGTAGGCTTCTGGCTCGGCTTGCTCCAGGATATGCCCAAGACACCAGCTCACCACATCCCCTGATCCCGTCGCAATATAGCCATCGGATTTTTTATGAGGCTGAGGCAAGGCGGCCGCAATGGCACGACCCAGACTCGGTTTTTCAGCGATATAGAGTTTCAAATTAGTAGAATGTTCACAGTAAATATATAGACCGCTAAATATATAGGTCTATTTAAAACCGATCAAAACTGTTTCTTACCTGTCTAAATCACACGCATAAAAGTATAATGGTCTGTTATTATCACAACATTAGAACAACGAATACTAATACTGAAACAATTATAATGATGACCAACCCCATGCACTCTTTTACGTCTCAAACGACCAAAACAGCCTCCGAGATATACTCGGACAACTCAACAATTAATAGCGACGATGTTGCGCATCTTGAAACTCTTGATGAAGACAAGTTCGATCAGCCGGTTCGAAACCCTCAAGGGATGGTTGTGTTTAGTTTTCGCCGCATGGAGCAGACAGCAAACGCACCTGTACCGTTAGAAAATTTAGAAACGATAGAACAGCATTGTGATTCAGTAGAATCTATCGGTTTTACACAAAGTACAGGGCGTTCAAGCCATCTAACTAATGACATTTTGCATGAAGATTCGGTTCGCGTTCGAAAACGCCAAATGATCAGAAAGCAACAATCGGATTCCAATGCTTCGATTCATTCAGAGCCATCGAATGATGTTGGCAAATCCAGTCAAGAAAACGGAGCAAAATTGTAATCCATTTTACAAGGATTTTAATACCGACTTCCCGAACCGCACAAAGCCAGGTTTAACCAAATCAACGGGTTTTGGCTTGCCTCGCATCAACACTTCATAGTTCACACCCGACTCTAATGGCGCCCTTACCCTGGCCAACGCAACGCTCTTTTCCAACGTCGGAGAATAAGAACCACTGGTGACGCGACCAATGGATTCACCATCGGCCAAGACTTCAAATTCGGAACGCAGCACGCCTTTATCTGAAAACAACAAGCCTACTAAAACAGATTCGGACTGCTGAGATTTGCTCTCCAA
>CAZECE010000139.1:0-8820 GCA_964510525.1 uncultured Pseudomonadales bacterium
GACCTTTGTTGTCACAGAAAATTGCATCAAATGCAAGTACACAGATTGTGTGGAAGTTTGTCCGGTGGATTGTTTTTACGAGGGCCCTAATTTTCTGGTTATTCATCCCGATGAATGCATTGATTGCGCGCTCTGTGAGCCAGAATGCCCAGCTGATGCGATCAAAGCAGAAGATGACTTAAAGCCTGAAGAGCAGCGATTCTTAGAGCTCAATGCCGAGCTTGCTGAAAAGTGGCCAAATATTACTGAACAAAAAGCGGCGCCTGAAGATGCTGATCAATGGTTGGGTAAACCCGATAAAATTGATTTGCTTGAAGTATAAGTGGCCTCTTCTTACCAAGTTAAGTATTTAAATCCAACTGACAGTGCTGATTGATTCCACTTTGAGTGATTTAGTCGGGTTGTAGCTGTAGTTTGGTTAGCAAAATACACCGTATCAATGCCATTTTTCGCTTCCCAGCGTTCATGTTGGTACCTAACCATAAAGCCCAATGATCGATTAAGGTGTCTTTGATATTCAAATCGAGCAATCGTGCCTTGCCCTGTGGCGACATGATCAAAAGATTTGGGGTGAGCAAAGTCACTTCTTAGGTTCCAATCGGCTTCGGCATAGTACTCAGTCATATGATGTTCAAACCGAAAGTTAAAACCTTGATGTCTATCTTGCCAGCCCAGTTGAGCACCCAGCCAAGGCCCTTCCCAATTGGCTTCGTAACTGCTGTTTAATCCGCCGAATTTGCCAACATTAGGGGTTCGAAAGTCCGCTGAGAGAACCTGTTCACCCTCTTTTTTGTTAAAAGATTGTTCATGGAAACTGTAGCCTAGCAGCCCTTTGATCGTCCATTGATGGCTGAGTTGTTGGGAAAAGCCTGCAGCAAAGCTGTAATCTAAGAGTTTGGAGCCTTGAGGGTTGGAGTAACTGCGGGAGTATTCGCCCCCTTTATTGTTTTGGTCATAATCTGAATCTCTGACCACGCCTTCATCAATGACGCCTGTGGCAATTGAAAACTCTGAAATTAAGCTGTGAGTGGGTGAAAGCGGTAATTCGCTTAAGGTTTCAAACTGCCATTTGGCAATATTTAAATCATCGTAACTCAGCTCTGAGAGCACATTTGGGGTAATCAGACCGCTGGGATCACTGGCAATATTCCAGTTGAAGTCACCGTTAGCGTCACCGAGCAAAATACTGGGTGATACTTTCAATTGTTGCCAAAGAGTCGGGACTGAAAATGCTTGCCAGTCTGATGAGGCTTGTGCTTGAAAGCTGCCAATAATTAAGAGGGAAAATAGTAGTTGTTTTTTCATCGGATAGCCCTCTTTTTGTTTGAAATGTGAACTGATCGTTAAGAAAACTATAGACAAGCGCACATAAAACACACGGCATGAGAGGCGGAAAAATGATTGTAAAATGATCTTTTTTTGGCGTTATTTTGGCGGATGATTGCTAAACGTTTGATATTTTGGGTGAATGACTGCCGCGGCTAGAGCGTTAAAAGTTGAAAAAAACTAAAAAAAATTTGTAACGGGACAAGAAAATACTGCTTAGGTAAATAAAGAAGGTCGCGGGGTTAGTATGGCTTAGCTAGACTGAATATAACTCAGTTAAAAGGAATGGCAGGGAAGCAGGTATGCAAGCAAGCTTGACTCAAGTGTTGGATGCCCTAAACACCGTAATCTTAGGCAAAGAGCATCAGCTGCGCTTGATCTTGTCGTGCTTAATGGCTAAAGGCCATTTGTTGCTTGAAGACCTTCCGGGTATGGGGAAAACCACGTTATCCCAAGCGCTGGCGAAAATTTTGGGGTTGGGTTTCAGTCGTATTCAGTTCACCAGTGACTTGTTGCCCGCAGATGTTTTGGGAATATCGATTTTTGATAAAGACAGCTCTCAATTTGATTTTCGTCCTGGCCCTATTTTTTCGCAAGTGGTGTTGGCCGATGAAATTAATCGCGCGACCCCTAAGGCTCAAAGTGCCCTATTGGAAGCGATGGAAGAGGGGCAAGTGACCGTTGACGGTCAAACGCACTTGTTGCCAAAACCTTTTTTTGTGATTGCGACTCAAAACCCTCATACCCAAATGGGGACTTTTCCATTACCTGAGGCACAATTGGATCGTTTTTTAATGCGGGTGTCATTAGGTTATCCAAGCCAGGAAGCCGAGAGGGAGATTATCCTGGGTTTGGATAGGCGCAGTGTGATCCATCAGTTAACAGCTTCTTTGAACTTGGAAGAGATTTTTAAGATACAACTGGCTATTCGCCAAGTGCATTTGGCGCCTGCGTTATTGGATTATGTGCAGCGTTTGGTGCACTTTACTCGCACAGACAGTGCGTTTAGCTACGGTCTTTCACCTCGTGGAACCTTGGGTTTGGTTCATTGTGCTCAAGCGTGGGCGTTTTTATGGGAACGGGATCATGTGACGCCTGAAGATGTGCAAGCCGTATTACCTGCGGTTGTTGGTCATCGAGTGACGGGGTTAGGTGAAGGCACGGAAATGGAAGCAGGACGATTAACTCAGAAGCTGATGACTGATGTTGAGGTGGTGGGCCATGAATAACGTTGGCTTTATTTGGTATTGATTGGTTTTGAGCAATGTCTTTAATCTCGCCAGTCTACGAACTGTATCAAAAACGCTGGCTGAGTTGGCTGGATCGCCGCATTCCGAGTCAACCTAAAATTCTGTTAAATAAAAAACAAATCTTTATTTTGCCCACCCGTTACGGTGTTACCTGTTGTTTGATTCTGGGGGCACTCTTTTTAGGAGGGGTAAATTATTCAAACAGCCTGATTTTGATGATTACGTTTTGGTTGACGGGCATGTTTTGTGTTTCCATCCTCCATACTTTTCGAAACTTGTTAGGAATTCAAATTGAGGCAGTCCGATCTGAAGGTGCTGAAGCGGGTGAGCCTGTTTTATTTTGTGTGCGACTCAGAAAATTTTCTTCTGCCCCTCATGAGTCAATCCGATTGTATTGGAAAAAGCTTCCAGGTGGTAAAGTCGATTTAATCAAAAATGAAGAAGAGCTCTGCTATATTCCTGTACCCACCTCGCAAAGAGGGTTATTAAAACCAGGGCGACTGTGTATTGAAACCAATTACCCGGTTGGGTTTTTAAGGGCTTGGACGTGGGTTGATTTAGAGCAAGAAGCTTGGGTGTATCCAGCGCCTCAAAAAACGAAATGGGTGACTGGGGGTGGGATTGATTACGATTCTCATCAGCGCTCACAGGAACTTGGAGCGGATGATTTCGATGGCCTCAAAGCGTACCAAGCAGGAGATCCCTTGCGTCACGTGCATTGGAAAACCTATGCGAGAACGGAAGTTTTGTATAGCAAAACATTCATCGCTCCACAGGGCGAGGACTTATGGTTGGAGTGGCATGAGTTTACTCAGGTCGATCCTGAAGCCAGACTTTCCGCATTGTGTTATTGGGTATTGCGTTTAAGTCGTGAAAAAAAACGTTTTGGGTTGAAGTTACCCACTGGCCAAGTGGAACTGGGTCAGGGTATCAAACATCAAGAAAAATGCTTGGTGTTATTGGCGCGTTATGAACATGAAACCTTTGATGAGTTGGGGCGTCGCCTGTGAAAATGGGGCAGTTGTTCGTTACGGGGTATGCGGATTCAAAGTTTGGCACGATTCCACACACCAGCTTAAAGTGGATTTTGATCGCGAATTTCTTAGCCATTTTACCGCATTTTCCGCATTTGCCGATTTGGTTATTTGTTTTTTCCATGCTGTGTTTAATTTATCGTATTTTAATTTTTAAACGCATGGTTCGGTTTTTCGGACGCTTCATTAGTGTGTTGTTGGTGTTGTTGGCTGGGCTGGGTATTTTTCTAGAATATCGAGGTAACTTTGGCGTGGCAGCCGGCATTGCTTTGTTAGTGATGAGTTTCTCGATGAAGCTACTTGAAATGAAGGACCGCAGAGACGCCTATACCCAAGTGATACTCGGCTACTTTGTATTGGCAACTGAATTTTTATTTGATACCAGCTGGTTGGTCTGTTTGTATCTCAGTGTGGTGATGGTGATGATCACGGCGGCTCTAGTGGGGTTGAACCAAAGCCAAGTAGAACCACGTTCAAGAGAAACCTTTAATGTCGCGTTCAAATTGTCTTGGCAAGCGCTTCCGATGATGTTGTTTCTGTTTATCTTCTTTCCAAGAATGGATCCTTTTTGGGCTATTGATGTCAGCGACACGCAAAACAGCGCCGGTTTGCGTGAATCGATGGAGCCGGGAGATTTTAATAAGTTGGGCCAGTTAAACACGTTGGCTTTTCGAGCGGAATTTAACGGTGTCATTCCTCATCATTCCCTTCTGTATTGGCGTGGCATGGTGTTCAGTGATTTCGATGGTGTGCGATGGTCTGTGAATAGTCAGGATAAACAATTTAATTCATCCCCAGCGCGCTTCCCTCCGCATGATATTGTCTATGATGGCTCTAGTTTGCAGTATCGGGTGTTAATGGAGCCATCTGGACAGAATCATTTGTTTGCACTTGATATGCCGCGTGAGCGCTTGTCTGATGTGACTATGACGCGCAGTTTTAGTTTGATGCGCAATGCGCCGATTAATCAGCCTTACGGTTATGAGGTTGAAACCTATTTAAGTTACAAAGCACAGTTAGAATTGCCATTAGCCGAACGAGTGATTGATTTGGCGTTACCTGAAGAGGTTAATCCGAAAACGCGCGCTTTGGTTAAGGATTGGATGGATGATGTTGCTAATGATCAGCAGGCATTTTTAGCAAAAGTACTCGGATGGTTTCGAGAAGATAATTTTGTTTATACCCTGTCTCCTAAAAAGGTTGGCGATAACACCATTGATAACTTTCTGTTTGATACCAAAGAAGGCTACTGCGCCTATTATGCCAGCGCTTTTGTTTTTATGATGCGTTCAGCAGGTATTCCGGCCCGAGTCGTAGCGGGTTATATGGGAGGCGATGTCAATCCTTTGGGGGATTATGTGCTCGTGAAACAGTACGCGGCGCATGCTTGGGCGGAAGTGTGGTTGCCGGATCAAGGGTGGGTGCGGGTTGACCCAACGTCTGCTGTTGCTCCGGAACGTATCAGAGACAGTATTGAGGATCTGTTGGAGAAAGAGGGAGACACTGCAGATACTCGCTTAATTGCTCTTAATTACCCCTCTTCTCGGATATTAAGAAAACTCCAACATTCATTTGATTATGTGTCTTTTCGCTGGCGAAAATGGGTGGTGGGGTATGATAGAGCGACGCAAGAAGAATTTTTCAGTCGCTTGTTTCCGGGAATTTCAACCGCCGTTGTGGCGTTAGTCGCGATGTCCGTATTTGGTTGCATTGTTGTGGTGTTGGCGTGGGTGTTATTTAATATGGCACCTAAAGTAACCTCTCGCCCTATGGATGTCGCTTACTTGAAATTTTGTGGTTTGTTAAAAAGATGGCGCATTGAACGCAATGCTGGAGAACCTCCGGTGACGTTTTATCATCGAGCCCGTGCGTTAAGACCCGAATGCGAGAGTACACTCGGAGCAGTAACAGATCTATACATGCAGCAATATGGGCCGCAGTTTGATGCGGTGCATCAAGAAAAAAGGCTGGCCAAAGAAATTAAGCGGTTGGCCAGGGAGTTAAAAAAGGTGAAGAAATAACGGCGTTTTTAATGATTTCTTAGTCCGGATCGTAGTTAAGATTGGGCATAAGCCATTTTTCTGCTTCTTCTTGAGTTATCTTTTTTCGTTCCGAGTAAGCGCGCACCTGATCTTTATCGATTTTTCCGACGGCAAAATAGCGGCTATCAGGATGGGAAAAATACCAGCCGCTGACGCTGGCTGTTGGGTACATGGCTAGGTGTTCAGTCAGTGTCACGCCTGTCTCTTCAGTGGCGTTTAATAATGAAAACAACGTGCGTTTTTCGGTGTGATCAGGGCAAGCGGGGTATCCTGGCGCGGGTCGGATGCCTTGGTATTTTTCTTTGATCAGGAGTTCTTTATCCAGTGAGGCTTTTTCGCCGTAACCCCAGTACTCTTGTCGAACCCTTTCGTGCATGCGCTCGGCAAAGGCTTCGGCTAAACGATCAGCAAGTGCTTGCAATAAAATTTTGTTGTAGTCGTCTTGGTTGTTTTCAAAGATCTCAAGCTGTTTGTCGATATTGACCCCGGCTGTGGTGACAAAGCCACCTACGTAATCCGGTACGTTCGGATCCGATGAGATGTAATCCGATAAACACGCGTTCGATTGCTCTCCGGCTTTTCGTTGTTGCCTTAAGTGGTGGAGTGTCGCAAGGGGCGAGTCATTAGATGCCGAATTAGGATCAAATAATTGTATGTCATCACCCATACTTTGCGCAGGCCAAAATCCAATGACGGCGGCGGCCTCTAGCCATTGGCTCTCGACGATTTGTTTCAGCATCTCCCGGGCATCTTCATAGAGTTTAGTGGCGGCTTCACCGACAACTTCGTCTTCAAGAATGTTAGGAAATTTACCAGCCAGTTCCCAAGTAATAAAAAACGGAGTCCAGTCGATGTAATCAACTAATTCAGCAATGGGGTAAGGGTTGAGTACTTTTGTACCCAAAAAGCTCGGTTTGGGTGGTTGATAATTTTCCCAATTGACCTCGGGTTTGTTGAGACAAGCGTCTTGATATGTCAGCATTTCTTTTTTAGAGCGGCGGTTTTTGGTCCGTTCACGCACCAGCTCATACTCAGCTTGTGTTTCTGATACAAAACTCGATTTTTTGGTTTCTGATAATAATGCGTTTGCAACACCAACGCCGCGAGAAGCGTCTGTCACGTAGATGGTGGCGTCATTTTTGTAATTGGGTTCGATTTTTACCGCTGTGTGGGCTTTTGATGTGGTGGCTCCACCGATCAGCAGCGGTATATTAAATGCTTCACGTTGCATCTCCTTGGCCACATGAACCATTTCATCAAGAGAGGGGGTGATGAGTCCGCTTAAGCCGATGATATCCACGTTTTCTTCTTTGGCTTTTTGTAAAATGACATCGCATGGGACCATCACGCCGAGGTCAATGACTTCGTAGTTGTTACACTGCAGAACCACGCCGACAATGTTTTTACCGATATCGTGGACGTCGCCTTTGACCGTGGCCATTAAAATTTTACCGTTGGATTTTTGGCCTTCGGATTTTTCCGCTTCAATATAGGGGGTCAAGTAAGCTACGGCTTGTTTCATGACGCGAGCTGATTTGACCACTTGCGGTAAAAACATTTTACCAGCGCCAAACAAATCCCCGACGACGTTCATGCCGGCCATTAAAGGCCCTTCGATGACGTCTAAGGGACGATCGGCTTGTTGATGCGCTTCTTGAGTGTCTTCGATAATAAAGGTGTTGATGCCCTTGACTAAAGCGTGCTCCAGCCGTTTTTCAACGGGGGCTTCACGCCAGGCTAGATCGCTCTCGCTTTTCTGAGCACTTTGACCTTTGTACTGTTCGGCGACGTCGAGGAGCTTGTCGGTCGCATCGGGTGTTCGATTGAGTACAACATCTTCTACACAGGTTTTGAGAGGTTCCGGAATCTCGTCATAAATTTCCAATTGACCTGCATTGACGATGCCCATTGAGAGGCCATTGCGAATGGCATGATACAGAAACACGGCGTGGATGGCTTCGCGGACTTTGTCGTTGCCTCGAAATGAAAAGGATACGTTGCTAACGCCACCTGAAATCTTAGCACCAGGGAGATTTTCTGTAATGTATTGGCAGGCATTGATGAAGTCGAGGGCGTAGTTGTTGTGTTCCTCTATGCCGGTTGCGACGGCAAAGATATTAGGGTCAAAGATGATGTCTTGTGGATTAAAACCGTTGTTCACCAATAAGTGGTAAGAGCGATGGCAAATTTCAGCTTTGCGTTCAAAGGTATCGGCTTGCCCTTCTTCATCAAACGCCATAACCACAACGGCGGCACCAAAGCGTTGGCATTCTTTGGCTTGTTCTAAAAAGTTAGCTTCGCCTTCTTTGAGTGAAATCGAGTTCACCACGCATTTGCCTTGCACGCACTTCAAGCCAGCTTTGATGATTTCAAATTTCGAGGAGTCGATCATGATCGGCACTCGAGCGATATCCGGTTCCGACATCATCAAATTGAGAAAACGAATCATGGCCTGTTCTGAATCAAGCATGCCTTCGTCCATATTGACGTCGATGATCTGAGCGCCGGCCTCGACCTGCTGGTGAGCCACTGCTAAGGCTTCGTCGTAACTGCCTTCTCGGATTAATCGGGCAAAGCGCCTGGATCCGGTGACATTGGTGCGCTCTCCAACGTTAACAAATAAACTGTCTTCTAAAATGTTCATCGGTTCAAGGCCGGAAAGGCGACACCCGGGGGCGAGTGTTGGAAGTGGTCTTGGGGAATAGGGGCGAACCCTGTCCGCAATCACTTTGATGTGTTCAGGCGTCGTGCCGCAACACCCTCCGATGAGATTTAAAAGACTGTGTTCTGCAAAACTTTCAATGACATCGGCCATGTCTTCTGGGCTTTCATCGTATTCCCCAAAAGCGTTTGGCAGGCCGGCATTGGGGTGTGCGGAGACATAACAGGTAGCAACATTAGACAGTTCTTCTAGAAAAGGTCTTAATTGTTTGGCGCCCAGTGCGCAGTTCAAGCCAACACTGACTGGGTTGCAGTGGGCAATGGAATTCCAAAAAGCTTCCGGTGTTTGCCCTGAGAGTGTGCGTCCGCTGGCATCCGTAATAGTGCCTGAGATCATCAGCGGAATGTCTTGTTGAGTATCGTCTTTGAGTTTTAATGCGGCATAGATGGCGGCTTTACAATTTAAGGTATCAAAAACGGTCTCAATCAGCAGTATGTCGCTCCCAC
>CAZECE010000140.1:0-2006 GCA_964510525.1 uncultured Pseudomonadales bacterium
GATCCCAAAATCCACGCAAGCCTTTATTGCAGATAAAATGGGAGATAGGCTTAAAATACTCAAACAAAAACAAGAACAGCTCTTTGATGCCAAATCAGCTTGGTTGTCCTGCACGCTTTCTGATCTGAAGTCCGCGCATAAATTTGAACGTGTCACACTGCAAGCCAAACAGGAAGAACGCCGCATTGCTGAAACCAAAGCCCGGCAAGGTCGATACAATAAAGGCTTGCGTGGATTTTGGGATCGTCTGACGGGTAAACATAAACACATCAAACACCAAAATGAGCAAGACGCAACGCTATCTGCTCTACGCAATGCCCGTGAAAAAGATGCGCTCATTCACAAACAGCTCAAAGAACGCCGAGACATGGAACAGCGCAGCCTGCGCCTTGATCATCTCTCACAATCCCGTAGTCAAAAGCTCACTCATGACATGCAGCAATATCACGAGATCAAAGCAGGCACGCGCGATGTCTTCGACGCCATTACCCCCAGCCAAAACAGAACCCCTAAATTAGAACGATAAAGGAAAGCCACATGTATTATTTTGAAAATGATCCAATTCAATATGCTTATGACGACTTGGCAAAACTCAAGAAACCCACGCATTTTGATGCGGTACTTAAACTCAAAAGTAGTTTGGTGGAGGCTTTCAATACTGAAAAAGAAAAAGCCTATATGGTTGAGACAAAACGCAAATCAAAGTCCAAAGCCAAAATCCCTGCACGTTCTGCATCGTCTTTAAGGCCGGGCTAGAGTTCATTAGCTTGTATTAAATTCGTCATTCCAACAACCGTGAACTTAAATTCAGGTTTTTGCGAATTAGGTTACAGCTCTAGTCCACTTGTACAGTATCGTTTTATGATTGCTGAATTCACCCCAAAGCTCGCCGCAGCGTCTTAACAGAAACGCCGTATTTTTTGGCAAGTGATGTATAAGTGGTTTTGGGGTTTGCGGTGAAGATGGCTTTGGCATCTCGGATTTGGTCATCGGTTAGAAGCTTGGGTCTGCCGATCTTACTACCGCGTTTTTGGGCGGCTTTCATGCCTGCACTGGTGCGCTCAGAAATCAGGTTGCGTTCCAGCTCCGCAAAAGCATTACTCACGTGATACATGCACTTACCCATGGGTGTAGTGGTATCGATAGCTTCGGTGAGCGCTTTGAACTGTACCTTTCTTCTCTCCAGTACCTCCAACACATCAATAGCATGCTTAAGAGACCTAAACGCTCGATCCATTTTCCAGATCACGAAGATGTCTCCGGTTTGTAGCGATGAGAGTGCCTCTTCAAAGCCTGGCCTTTTCTTGGCAATGGCCGAGACACCTTGATCGGTAAAGATCCGCACACATCCCGCTTGATGCAGGGCGTCCATTTGAAGATCGAGCACTTGTTCTTCTGTTGATACTCGTGCATAGCCGATCACCGCCAAGGCTTACCCCCTTTTTCATTCACTGGCCTATTACACAAAACTTAGAACCAGAAATATTAGACAAAAAGGGCCCTTTTTGACCGCCACCAAAACTGCTGTGAGTAGGGGCGTTTCAACGTCATAAAATGCGCTTATACCCCTAGAAATTGCTCACCAAGCGATCACATCCCAGGCCACCTAAAAAACTTATGGAAACATTACCAAAAAGGGCCCTTTTTGACTCATAACGCAACTGATCGCAGTTGCCTCTAAAAAACGAAAAAGCACCAAAGTTTTTACACATAAATTATTGGACATAGGTGAGGTATTGCTGTGGAGAGATCGAGATTAGGGTCTGCACTTATAATGAGTGTATTTTGTTTAAACTTAACCGCCTGTGGCGGTGGATCTGGTGGTGGGGATCAGAGCAATAACTCTGATAATGATAATACGGGCAATCGGATTATTGACACGGTAGATGACTTTACGATTGGCGGGATGATCACAGGCAATGCCAACCCGATTGCCTTATCCTTAAATGGTAGTACCCAGAGCTTTACTGGATCAATCTTTACGTTCACGGCGCGACTGGACGATG